>JACMRS010000189.1 GCA_014376345.1 Bacteroidia bacterium
GGTTCAATGCAGGAAGAAAACAAACTGCCACTTGTTAAACAATCTCTTAAAGTGCTGATAGAAAACATGAGACCGTCGGACCATATTCCTATTGTAAGTTATGCAGCTGCAGCAGGACTGGTACTTGCATCAACAAGTTGTTCTGAAAAAGAAATAATTAATAAGGCAATTGACAATATGAATGCAGGTGGCTCTACTGCAGGTGGAGAAGGTTTGATTCTGGCATATAATATTGCGGCTGTTAATGCAGAACCTAAAAGTAACAATAGAATTATACTGGTTACAGATGGTGATTTTAATGTCGGTTTACAGTCGGATGAAGAAATGCAAAAACTCATTGAGAAAAAAAGAAACACAGGTATTTTTCTAACAGTATGCGGTTTTGGAATGGGCAATTACAAAGACAGTAAAATGGAAATATTAGCTGACAAAGGAAATGGTAATTATTATTACATAGACAACTATAAGGAAGCCATTAAATTATTTTCAACCAACCTTACAGGCACACTTTTTACTATTGCAAAAGATGTCAAAATTCAGGTAGAATTTAATCCGGCATTTGTAAAAGCATACAGACTGATAGGATATGAAAACCGCAAGTTGAAAGATGAAGATTTTGAGGATGATACCAAAGATGCAGGTGAACTCGGATCGGGCCATAATGTTACGGCACTCTATGAAATTGTTCCGGCAGGAAGCACCATGAAAGTACCCGGATTTACAGAACTTAAATACCAGGAGAATACCACACCAAAAACAACGGTAGTTGCATCTGCAGAATTACTAACAATTAAACTAAGATACAAAACACCTTATAAAGACACCAGCACATTAATTGTAAAAACAATGATGCCGGGTAATAAAAAATTTGCCAATGCCAGTGAAAGTTTCAGATATGCGGCAGGAGTGACAGCATTTGCAATGGTTCTTAGAAATTCTAAATACAAAGGCTGTGCCACTTACAAAATGGCAAAAGAAATAATCAACAGCAGCGATCTGAATACCAGCAACGGTTACAAAACCGAGCTTGTTCAGTTGATAGACAAAGCCGCGCTGCTTTCAATTCCGAAATAGTTTGTTTTTTATATTGTTAGTTAATCAGCCGGCTACCTTGAAAAGAGCCGGCTGTTTTTATGCTATGTTGGCAATTTAAAGGCAAAACGCACGGTCACTGAGCTTGTCGAAGTGCGAGGTTTTGCCGGCTACCTTGAAAATGACCGGCTGTTTTTTTGCTATGTTGGCAATTTATAGGCAAAACGCGCGGTCACTGAGCTTGTCGAAGTGCGACGTTTTGCCGGCTACCTTGAAAAGGGCCGGCTGTTTTTTTGCTATGTTGGCAATTTAAAGGCAAAACGCGCGGTCACTGAGCTTGTCGAAGTGCGACGTTTTGCCGGTCTGGTGAAAAAGCCTCACCTTGCCCTCTGCAAAGGAAAGGGTTTTGAAAATCCGTAGGGACAAGTCGCGACCTGTCCTCAGAAAACCTAAAATCAGAAATTATTTCCCAAAGTGGACACACTGCCGTGTGCCCCTACAAATTTATCACAAATCAGAAATTATAATTTATTTTTGTTTATCATGCAACGTTTTAAATGTTGCCATACCCTTTATGGTGCATGATGACCCACACGATGGCCTTAAGAACAGAATTCAGTGATCCGCCCGACCTGATAGCCCGCTGCATAAGCGGTGAAAGAAGCGCACAGAAAGAAATGTACGACCTCTACAAAAGGGCGATGTACACGGTTGCGTTGCGCATCACCAACAATGAAGCGCTTGCCTGCGATGCTTTGCAGGAAGCATTTCTGGAAGTATTCCGCGACCTGAAGAAATTCAAAAGCGAAAGTACTGCAGGGGTCTGGATAAAGACAATTGTTATCAGAAAAGCGGTAAAGAAAACAAAATTTGAATGCCGTTATGAAGCATTTGAAGTATGTGTTGTTTCATAATTCTGACAGTAATTACGAGATTATTGTATTTGTGGTTTTGTTAAAATGGATATTAATTTCGGATAAGACCATTGCAGTTGTTAAAGCACAACCATTCATCCTGATTGGAATTTATTGCTGTGTTCAATTAAAAACCTAATTCCCAAATTATTCAGCTTTCTTCTTCAAAGCCTTATTAATCGGCGATGATTTAACAGTAAAATCTTCACTGTTATAATCTGATAAAACAGAAAATTCATCTTTGTGCTTAATCATCAGCCAGAAATTGCTTTCCGCTTTTTTCATTTTTACCAATGCAAAAGATCCTTTTAGTTTTTTTCCTTTCAGACTAAATTTAATGACTCCTGCTTTCAAATCTTTTAAAATCTGTTTTTCTGTTACTACTTTTCTCTCTTCATCCTCTGGAATATACGTACCATGATCCCAGATTTCTACTATTCCTGCGCCATAGTTCCCTTCGGGAATGTTACCTGAGAATTTTCTGTATTCGAAAGGATGGTCCCCAACCATCATCGCCAGTCTTTTATCCGAGGAATTTATTGACGGACCTTTTGGAATAGCCCAACTTTTTAAAACACCATCCATCTCGAGCCTGAAATCATAATGCAACACCACAAATTCGAGTTTTTTACCTGAAGATCTTTTTTCTCCTTCAGGTTCAGATGTTTCTCCGAAGTTTCTTTTCTGTTTATATTTAACAAGACTCATGATGCTCGCTTTTTCTTAGCCGGCGTCAAACTGGCTTTCAACTGTTCCATCAGGTCGGCAGATTTGTGAGTTACTTTTAATTTAGGTGCCGCTATTTTTGTTCCTTTAGATTTTGCCTTAATAACCTTCATCAAATCATCTGCATAAGTATCTTTATAGTTAGTAATATCAAACTTTTCAGTCAATTGATTGATGAGTGACAAGGCCATCTCCAGTTCTTTTGGTTTGATGGCTTCTTTACCGGGCAAACTCAGTTCTTTCTCATCTCTGATCTCCTGTGCAAAACGGATTCTGTTTAAAACGATTACGTCACCTGAAGGTTTTAAAACTGCCAGATGTTCTTTATTTCTTAGTACAAATGTTGCCACACCAACCTTACCCGATTTTTTTAATGCCTCACGAAATAAAGCATAGGCGCGCACACCTGATTTCTCAGGCTCGAGGTAGTAAGGCATTTCATAATAAACAGAATCTATCTCTTCTTCTTTTGCAAAATCCTCAATTGAAATCGTCTTTGTTTTTTTTGCATTAGCAGATTCAAAATCCTTATCCTCCAGCACTACATACTTCTCCCCTACTTTAAAACCTTTTA
>JACMRS010000190.1 GCA_014376345.1 Bacteroidia bacterium
CCGAGTTTAGATTCCAATGTTTCTCCCTTTCCGATTTCAATTTCAGTAATCCTGTTACTTTCAAACATTTTTGGGGGATCATTCACACCCCGGGAAAATTTCCTGTGAGATTTTTTCAATGTTATCTGACCGTTTTCCTGCAACTTTTCCATTGTCAGTTCTCCGTTTCGATATTCCCTTACTTCAAGATTTTTATCGGAATTTCTGACAAACTCTATCCGCAAATTTCCAAATTCATATATTCCGGTGTCAAGCCAACGTTCCTCTGTCATAACATCATGCCGGTAATTTTCTTGTTTTAACAAAACTCCTTCACCACTATAATACAGAACTTCACCATTAAGAAAAGTTTCATTGCCACTTTTAGCATAATTTTCTGTTTTAATAAGTGTCGACAGTGTATCAAAATATTGCCACAAACCGATCTTCAGACTAAGAGTTTGTTTACCTGCAATTGTAGATTTTCTTGATACAACAACAACTTTACCCTTGGATTTTAGTGTTCCATCTTCGTAAAATGTCTCTACAATCTGCGCTTTGGAAGTGAGTGAAAAAAATAATGAAAGGCAAATTAAGGCTTTGTAAAATATCCGCATTAGCACCAAAACGTAAAAGTAGACAAATTTAGTGTGTATTATTTTTCCAATGCTTTAAAATATGATCGATTTTAACGAAATTTGCGAAAGCGTTGCAGGTTTTTCCTTCCTGCAAATTTCAATTAATATAAAATGCCATTTAAATTAGTATCAGATTATAAACCTACCGGCGATCAGCCTACTGCAATTGCACAGTTAACAGCTGGTATTCAGGAAGGTACTCATTCGCAAACCCTGCTGGGTGTAACAGGTAGTGGTAAAACATTTACCATGGCCAACGTTATTGAAAATGTTCAAAGACCAATTTTGGTTTTAAGTCATAACAAAACTCTGGTAGCTCAGCTTTATGGTGAATTTAAACAGTTTTTCCCTGAAAGCGCTGTTGAATATTTCGTGAGTTATTATGATTATTATCAACCGGAAGCCTTTATTCCAACCACTGGAACTTTTATAGAAAAGGACCTCAACATTAATGAGGAAATTGAGAAAATGCGTCTTCATACAGTTTCAAGTTTGCTGAGTGGACGAAGAGATGTACTGGTAGTGGCTTCTGTAAGTTGCATTTATGGTGCAGGAAATCCAAATGATTTTGAAGGAAGTATTATCTGGTTAAGCAAAGGAAAAAAACTGTCAAGAAACACTTTGCTTTTTAGTTTGGTTAATAGTTTGTACAGCCGCACCACTGCTGAATTTAAACGCGGTACATTTAGAGTTAAAGGCGACAATGTAGATGTCTTTCTGGCTTACAATGATTATGCTTACCGCATTACTTTTTTTGGAAATGAAATAGAAGAAATATATTCTTTCGATCCTATATCAGGAATTAAATTCGAAAATCACGAAGAAGTTTCAATTTACCCTGCCAATATTTATGTTTCTGCTCCTGAAAGAATGAAAAGTATTATTTATGAGATTCAGGATGATCTTGTAAAACAAATGGAGTTTTTTACAGAAAATGGCAAACCTCTTGAAGCCAAAAGACTTGAAGAGCGTGTAAACTTTGATCTTGAAATGATTCGTGAACTCGGTTATTGCAGCGGTATCGAAAATTACAGCCGCTATATGGACCGCAGAACTCCGGGTGAAAGGCCTTTCTGTTTGCTGGATTATTTCCCGAAAGATTTTTTGTTGATTGTTGATGAAAGTCACGTAAGTATGCCACAATTGCGGGCCATGTATGGCGGCGACCGTGCAAGAAAAATCAATCTTGTGGATTATGGATTCAGACTTCCTGCTGCAATGGATAACAGGCCGCTAAAATTCGAAGAATTTATGACAATAGTGCCTCAGGTTGTTTATGTAAGTGCAACGCCGGCAGACTTTGAAATCAGGGAAAGTGAAGGTGTTGTAGTTGAACAAGTAATCAGACCAACAGGACTATTAGAGCCTGAAATAGAAATAAGACCTTGCGTCAATCAGGTGGATGATTTATTGGACGAAATTGACGAACGCATTAAAATGGGCGACCGTATTTTAGTAACAACACTTACAAAAAGAATGGCCGAAGAGCTTACTAAATACATGGGTAAACTGGGAATTAAATGTCGTTATATTCACAGTGAAGTTAAAACTCTCGACCGTGTAGAAATTTTGCGAGACCTGCGTTTGGGAACTTTTGATGTTTTAATTGGAATCAATCTTTTGAGGGAAGGTTTGGATTTACCTGAAGTGAGTTTGGTTGCAATTCTGGATGCTGATAAAGAAGGTTTTTTGAGAAGTGAAACAAGTTTGACACAAACTATTGGAAGGGCAGCCCGGAATGAACGCGGAAAAGTAATTATGTATGCAGATAAAATTACAGAAAGCATGCGAAAAACGATGGAAGAAACCGACCGCAAAAGAATTAAACAAATTGCCTATAATACAGAGCACGGTATCACTCCAAAAACGATTTTAAAAACCAAAGATGAGATTTTCAGATCTACGAGCGTGGCAGATTCTAAAAGACCTGATGCCGAGCCCGGCTATAACAGCAATGCAGAAAGCATGAGCCTTGCAGCTGAGGCAGAAATTTCATACATGAGTAATGAGCAAATTCAGAAAGCAATAAAAGACACTGAAAAAGCGATGCACAAAGCAGCTAAAGAAATGGAATTCATAGAAGCAGCAAGGTTGCGTGACCGACTTGAAGAGTTAAAGAAAAACAGGAGTTAAGTTTTTCATTTGCTCCCATTTCTCAATAATTACTTATGTTTGCGTAAATGAGTTTCAACATGTCTGATAAACAATCAAGTAAAAACAATTCTGTCATTATTATTGGCGCACTTTTCTTTATTTTCGGATTTGTAACCTGGCTCAATGGTACGCTAATTCCCTATTTACAGATTGCTTGTGAACTAACCAATAAGGAAGCTTATTTTATTACGTTTGCTTTTTATATTGCCTACTTTGTAATGGCAATTCCTTCCTCATATATCCTTCAAAAAACTGGTTTTAAAAACGGTATGATGGCCGGATTAATTGTAATGGCTGTTGGTGCGCTTATATTTATTCCTGCTGCAATTACCCGCACTTACAGTGTTTTCCTTATTGGACTTTTTGTAATTGCTACCGGATTAACACTATTGCAAACAGCCGCCAATCCTTATGTCACTATTGTTGGACCAATTGAAAGCGCAGCAAAACGAATCAGCATTATGGGTATCTGCAATAAAGTTGCAGGCATATTAAGTCCGGTAATTTTAGCCCCAATTGTTTTAAATAAGGCTGATGAGCTAAAGAAAACTCTTGCCGGAATGACTGCCACAGAGAGAATTCCGGTTCTTGACGATCTTTCTTCAAAAGTTATTGTGCCTTACATTGTTATCACCATTGTATTATTATCGCTTGCTTTATGGATCCGTTTTTCAGGATTGCCCGAAATCGACGCGGTTGAAAATGCAGAAAGTGACTTTAACAAAATTGCAGACACTTCAAATCAGAAAACGAGTATTTTCCAATTTCCTTATTTAATATTGGGCGGATTAGCGATTTTCTTTTGTGTAGCTGTTGAAGTTATAGCGGCAGACACGATGGCAAATTATGGCAATTTTCAGGGTATCAAATTGGATGATGCCAAATATTTTCCTGCTTATACTTTGACAGCTATGGTAATTGGATACCTCATTGGCATTGCAACTATTCCTAAATACCTTTCACAAAGAACTGCGTTAAAACTAACTGCTATAATTGGAATATTATTTACAATGGCCGCGCTTTTCAGCTCAGGTTATGTTTCTGTATTATTTATAGCATTACTTGGATTAGCAAACTCACTGATGTGGCCCGCAATCTGGCCTTTAGCATTAAATAAGCTCGGGAAATTCACTAAAACCGGTTCTTCTCTCCTGATTATGGGTATTGCAGGTGGAGCGGTTATGCCTGTAATTTATGGATCTGTTGCAGACATTTCAAATCTGCAAATGGCTTATTGGGTTTTAGTTCCCTGCTATATTTATATTCTATATTATGCCCTTTCAGGTTATAAAATGGGATTAAATACTCAACAATAAAATTATTTTGAATTTATTTGTTGGATAGCATTTTAGCCAGATCACTTTCTATTGATCTTTTTGGAGCTTCTACAATTGTACCGATTAGTCTTCCGTTAAAATAAACTAATACAGTTGGAATCAATGTATAAGTAATACCTGCAGGAACAGTGCCATTTGAATCTTTTTCTCTGTCAACACCAAACAATTGCACTGCTGATTGAGGAATGCCGGCTTTATCTATGATTTTAAGTAATTTTGGCAGCTGTTCTTTTGTATCGCTGCACCAGGTACCCATAATTACTACAAAAGAAAGACTGTCTTTTACAGCAGTTATCTTCTTCATTGGTCTTTTTGCAGGATTATAATCTGTTTTACCGCGCAGGTACCAACTATAATATTCCATATTTTTAAGAGAATCCTCTGTGAGTTTTCCCTTAATAATTCTATTGCCTTTCGAATCAAATGATATTTCTGGATTTTGGGACATAAGCAATAAAGGAGTTAAAAAAAATGTCAGAATGATAAACTTCATCCTTCAAAAATATTGAAAAAATCGATAAGAGCCATGTAAAATTGATATTTTAAACACGAGCATTGTAGTATCTTTGTATCCCTAATTAAAAAAACATGTCAGATTTTGTAACTATATACGCTGAGGCGACTCCTAACCCTGAAAGCATGAAATTTGTGGCCAGCCGCATGATTTTGCCTAATGATAGTGTGGATTATCGCACAAAAGAAAAAGCAGAGCATTCACCACTTGCTTTAGCTCTTTTCGAAAATTTTCAGTTTTGCAATGGTGTATTTATCATGAATAATTTTATTTCCATCACCAAACTTCCGGATGTGATGTGGGTGGAATATATTCAACCAATCCGTGATTTTATAAAAGCATGGCTTGAAGAAGGCAAACCTGTAATTGATCCTCAACACAATCTGACACCTGAAGAAGAAGGTGAGATTGAACTTAAGATCAAAAAACTTCTTGACGAACATGTGAAGCCTGCTGTTGAAATGGATGGTGGTGCTATCAGCTATAAATCTTTCAAAAACGGTGTTGTAACTGTTGTAATGAAAGGAAGCTGCAGTGGTTGCCCATCGTCTACAATGACTTTAAAATCAGGCATTGAAAACCTTCTAAAAAGAATGGTTCCTGAGGTTGAATCTGTTGAAGCTGAAGCTGAATAATTTTTAAAACTAATTAAATTCATTTTATATTTCTTAAATTGCGTTATAAAGTGACGCATAAAAACATGATTAGAATTATTTCCAAAACAGGTTTTCTTTTGATAACCCTTTCTGCATTTTTGCTTTCTTCATGCAAGAAAGATAAAAATGATAACAACAACACCAATAACGATCAGAAACCTATTAGCACCGCAACAGTAACAACTGTCTATATTGAAGCGTTAGAAGAAAATGATTCAATGAGCCGTTTTTATGGTTGGAATGATGCTGACGGGCCGGGTGGAAATCAGCCTCTCTTTGATGCATTTGTTCTGAAAGCTAATAAATCTTATGAAATATTTTTGAACTTCGAAGATGGCACCAACTCATCCGCTATTGTCGACTTAAATAAAGATGTGATTAAGCCAAACAGTAATAATTATAAAATATGCATTACAGGTGATCAGGGACTTGTGGCTACTGCAAAAGATAAAGATGGCAATGGCCGCGACCTTGGATTAGATTATAATATTATGGCGTTTCAAAAAGGCAATGGAAAATTAAAAATTACTATAAAAGATCAGAAAAACGTAAAAAATGGCGATTGCGATCCCGGTACAGTTTTCTGGTCGTTTGAATTTCCTCTGATCGTTACAGATTAATTTATTTCTTTAAAAGCTTTGCCCACCAAGGAAGCAAATTTTGCTTTAAGTGATAATATGTTGTAGGCGAACTTCCGAATTTACTGTAAAAATAAGCTACAGTAGGAATATCAGATCCTTCAAAATCCAATATCATTTCTGTTCCTGCGTATTGTTTTATGAAAGCGTCAATTAAAGTATGTGTTGCACCGTAAGCCTTCCCTTCTTCACTTGGCGCGCCAAGAACATAATGTGCACGTGAATGACTTATCAAAAACAATCCTGCTGCCAGTAACTCTCCACCAGCACCTGTAACTCCTAACGAAATTGCTTTTCCATTTAAGACTGCCAGTTTACCAAGTGCTTCTATCTTTTCGTAAACTTCAGGCTTTACCGAAGGATTAAGCGCTCCGTATGCATTTTTATAATATTCCACTACTTTTTCAACCGGAACATCATTGATACTATCAAGTTGTTTGATTGCTGATTTTGCCAGATTTTTCTTTGCATCAGCATTGTAATTATCATACAATTCATGATAAGGTTTATTAAGATCGAGAATGTAAGTGGTTCTGTCTGAAAGCTCTGTATCAGGCATAAATACACGACTTGAAGCATTAAGACTGATCTCACGAAAAGAAAATTTACGAGGAATTGTATCAAAGAAATTCCATATCTGCTGAGTGGTTAATGGAAGTAATGAAAATATCCCGAGTTGCTGAATAAAATACGGCTGATACAAATATGATAAACCATATTTTTTATTCCACACTAATGGAAATACAGCCTCATAATCATTCAAGATCAAAGCATCCCATTTCTTACCTGCCATGCCTTCAATAAACCACGAATAGCCATAAACCATGCCATTGTAAGAGTTATCTATACAAGTGTTCCATTTGCCGGTATCAATGGCATTATGTTTTATATATTCAATTTTATTATTCACTGAGAAGAAATTCAAATACGGGCCTCCATCCTACCCATTGATTTGTTTCACTTAATGATTCGTTGTGAAAAACAAATGAAAAAAATCCATTGCAATCATTTACTGCTTTTTTGATTTCCAAACTGTGCTGTATTGCTTCTTCTGGATTTAAATTCTGAAAGTGCTGAAGGGCAACATCCATTATACAAAACGGAATAATTTCAAGATCTGTTTCTATTTCTTTTTCAAGGTTAAACCAATTAAACGGGAAAGCAATACCAGCCCTGAATCCGGTTTCATCAGAATATCCCATGCTGTATTCTTTTCTTATTCCTGCTGCGTAAAGTGATTCATAAGTTTCAGGCAATCTGAATTTTAAAAAATGCTGCCTGCCTGAAATAATTTCCTTACCCGTAATATTTGCAAGAATTTTAATCTCAGATTTCAATTCTTCCTTTTCAACAGAATCATATCCGGGATGAACTCCTACTTCAAATTTCATTGA
>JACMRS010000191.1 GCA_014376345.1 Bacteroidia bacterium
AAATGGTTACGATGTGAAACTGGTAACAACCAATAGTTTCCCTGGAGGAAAATGTGTAACGGTAACCGATAAACCGGGTTACATTAAAGTATGGCCGAATCCGGTTGCAGACTTTACATCAGATCCTGAGTTCTTCACCACTGTGGCGCTTCCAAGGTTCAATTTCATTAACAAGTCGAAGATTAAGTTTGGTACCATGAGTTACCTGTGGTCTTTTGGAACAGACAATCCTGATGACACTTCAACTAAAAAAGATCCGACCTTCACTTACACTGAAGACACTTTGAAATACTGGGTATCGTTGTATGTGGTGAGTGATCATGGTTGTGACAGTCTGAAAATATCCCAAAGAATTATCGGACCTGATGTTACGGTGTTCATACCAAATGCATTCTCTCCGGATGGAGCCGGTATTGCGACTAACAATGTTTTCAGAGCTGTTGTAAACGGAGAGAAATCATTCTTCTTACAGATCTATAACCGTTGGGGCGAGCTACTGTTTGAAACCGATGATAAGTACAAAGAATGGAATGGCATTTATCAGGGACAAGCCTGCCAGCAGGATGTTTATGTCTATGCAGTGAAAGTTACGGCTTTTGATGGCAAAATATACAGGTACGATGGTACATTTACTCTTCTGAAATAATAATTTTATCATTTAATATTACAAAACAGTGCAACTTAAAAATTGCACTGTTTTAGTTTAATCTTGTATAATAGGCGCTAAAACTATTTTATTTGCTTTGGAGGATATTGAATCCAAATATTAAACTCTAAAGATCAAAAAGACTCGTTTTTAACAATAATTATCTTAAGTTATCTGTTAGTTTTAAGATTTTTGTCTTGTTTTAGTAATTTAACAATAGATATGTTTATTATTTTGGGAATTAATCCTTATTTTCGCCCACTAATTTTTTTAGACAAAACAATTTTTACAACACGATGAAAAATAAAAGGTTTGTGATTTTTTTCACAGTATTGCTTACTGTCCTCTGCGTTTATACACTTTCGTTTACGCTGGTCACCCGTAAGGTTGAAAACAAAGGAAGAGTGTATGCAACAAGAAATGGAGTTTTTAATCCAGATTTATATAAAAACTATCTCGATTCTATGGGTCGTCAGAATGTTTACAATCTTGGAATCAAAAAATTCACTTACCTTGAATGTAAGAAATATGCATTGAAACTTGGTCTTGACCTTCAGGGTGGTATGAATGTGGTACTTGAAGTATCAAAAACCGAATTTGTAAAAAGTCTTGCAGGTAAAAATGCTGTTGGTGATAAGCAATTTGAAGCGGCACTTAAAAAATCTCAGGATCAGTATGCTGCAAATAGCGGTGACTTTGTAGATATTTTCACTAAAAACTTAAAAGAGCTTTCTCCGGGTAAAACACTTTCACAATATTTTACATTGCCGGATAACAAAGCTTCAAATGCAACTGATCAGGATGTAGTAAGATATATTAAAGAACAGCTTGATGGTGCTATTTCGCGCACAAGGCAGGTTGTAGAAACCCGTTTGAACCAAAGCAGTGCAATGCAGCCAACAGTTCAGCAACTTGATGGTGGTAGAATCTCTGTTGAACTTCCCGGTGTTGACAATCCTGAGCGTATGCGTAAATTACTTCAGGGAAGCGCTAAACTTGAGTTCTGGAGAGTTTATGGCAATACAATTAAAAATGGCAATCAGGCAAACGGTAAAGCTTATGAACTTTACGGAGCTGCTTCAAGAGCCCTTGCCATTAAAAATAAACTTAAAAAAGGAACAGGAGATACTTCAGCATTAGCTGCAGAAGGCTCAAAACCTGTTAATAGTTTAGGTGATGAACTTTTTAACGAAACAATAGTTAAAGATTCAGGTAAAGTATTGTCTAAAGCAGATTCTCTGATTGCAGATTCTGTTAAAAAAGCAAAAGACGATGCTGCTGCTGCTAACAGTAATCCATTAGCAGAAGCAGGACTTGATCCTCCTTATAATGATGCAGGTAAATTTGTTGCAATGCCTGTTTTTGGTATGGCATTTAATGAAAACCGCGCTAAAATAAACGCATTGTTAAATGATCCGGATGTTATAAAGGCACTGCCTTCTGATATTAGATTTAAATGGTCTGCTAAAGAAAACAGAAATAATCAGTTTGAACTTTATGCACTTAAAGCAGAACGCGATGGCAATGCTGCTCTTTTTGGAGACAGAATTATTGAAGATGCCGGTGCTTCTCCGGGACAAACCGGTGGTGTTGAAATCTCAATGAGAATGACACAGTCTGCTGCAAGTACTTGGAAAAAACTTACAGGTTCAAGCATGGATGAGTTTATAGCTATCGTTCTTGATGATCAGATTTATAGTGCACCTAAAGTAAATGGTGAAATACCAAATGGGATGTCTTCAATCTCTGGTTCTTTCGATCAGAAAGAAGCTGAAGATCTGGCTAACATTTTAAAAGCGGGTAAATTGCCTGCACCAACTTCTATTGTTGCAGAAGATGTTGTCGGCCCGACTCTTGGAAAAGAATCAATACAGCAGGGTTTAAATGCGATGCTTTTAGGTATCGTGATGGTAATTCTGATAATGGGACTTTATTACATGCGTGCAGGTTACTACGCCATCATCGCAGTATTACTGAATATATTTTTTATTATAGGTATTCTAGCATCTTATGATGCTGCTCTGACGCTTTCAGGTATCGCAGGTATTGTGCTTACAATGGGTATGGCGGTTGATGCGAACGTACTGATTTATGAAAGGATTAAAGAAGAACTTTTTGCAGGAAAATCTTTAAGGTTAGCAGTTTCAAATGGTTTTAATGCTGCATTCTCTTCAATTATAGATTCGAATTTAACTACCCTGATCGCAGGTATCGTAATGCTGTTTGCTGGTTCAGGACCGGTTTACAGTTTTGCAATAACATTGATTATAGGAATTCTGAGCTCATTGTTTACAGCAATTTATGTAACCAGGTTGCTTATGGAACGCAGACTCGATAAAGGTAAAACAATCAGTATTTATAATAATTTAACTAAAACTGTACTTCTTGGTAAAAACTTTAATTTTATTGGTAACAGGAAAAAATATTATGCGATTTCTTCAATTATTATTATTGCCGGTATGATTACACTTTTTGCAAAAGGTGGTTTGACAACAGGTATTGATTTTAAAGGTGGTCGTGGTTATCAAATTAAAATGGCAAATAACCTGAGCGCAGAACAAATTAAAGGAACACTTGATCAGCAGCTACCCGGAAGTAGTAACGAGGTTAAAACAATCGGTTCCGATGGCAGATATAAAATTGTAACAACTTATCTTCTTGATAAGCAGGATGTAAAATCTGATAGCGTTCAGAACTCAGTTATCAATGCGCTTAAAACATATAATGTTAAAAAAGAAGATATCCTGAGTACATCTGAAGTAGGACCTACCATGGCTTCTGAATCAAGAGGCAGATCAGCAATCGTATTTTTGGTTGCAATGTTCCTGATCTTCCTTTATGTACTGATCCGTTTTAAAGATGTCAGTTTTGCTTTGGGAGCCCTGGCAGCTTTGATACATGACGTGCTGATTGTATTCTCACTTTATGCCTTTCTGGATGGGTATCTTCCATTTGCAATGGAGCTTGACCAGACTTTAATTGCAGCGATTCTTACTATTGTGGGTTATTCTATTAACGATACGGTGGTTGTATTTGACAGAATCAGGGAATTTACCACAAACTTTAAAGCAGAAAAAAATATCGGTAAAGTAATCAATGATGCTATTAATCAGACTTTGAGCAGAACAATTATGACCTCATTAACAACTCTTGCTGTTGTTGTTGTTTTGTTAATCTTTGGAGGTCCTGCTCTTAAAAGCTTCTCGTTCGCACTTGTTATTGGTATTGTTGCGGGTACATATTCTTCTATATGTATTGCAACGCCAATCGTGGTAGATTTTATTAAAAAAGATAAAAACAATCCTAATCTGGCTGTTAAAAGCTGATTTAAATAATTTATTAAAAGCCCGGGCAATCTGTCCGGGCTTTTTTGTTTTCAAAAAGCCTGATATGATTGATAATATTAATACAAGCATTTGACCGGATTATTATAATTATAAAATAAAATACATCAGTACTTTTTTATTACTTTGCGGCTGTATAAATGAAGATAATAATTCCAATGAGCGGAACTGGTAGCAGGTTTATTGCCGCCGGTTATTCAACTTACAAGCCTCTTATTGAGATGCATGGCAAGCCTGTAATTGAACATGTAACAGATCTTTTTCCAGGTGAAAATGATTTTGTTTTTATCTGCCGTGAAGACCATCTTGCAGAAACACCTTTGGAAAAAATTCTTAAAAAATTAAAACCAGGTTGCATTATTGTTCCTATTCAGGGTCATAAACTCGGCCCTGTTTATACTGTCAGTAAAGCTTACGATTATATTGATGATAATGAACCTGTAATTACAAACTATTGCGATTTTTTTATGCAATGGAACTATCAGGATTTTAAAAGTACAATTTTGAAAACAGGATGTGAGGGTGCCATTCCTTGCTATACGGGCTTTCATCCCCATTTGCTTCATAAAAAAAATCTTTATGCAGGATGTCTCCCCGGTAATAATATGATGCTAAAGGAAATCACAGAAAAATTTAGTTACTCGACAGATAAATCAAAAGCATACCATTCTGCAGGAACCTATTATTTTAAATCTGGTGCCCTTGTTAAAAAGTATTTTGATATGCTGATGGATGAAAAGATTGATCTGAATGGTGAATATTATATCAGCCTTGTTTACAATCTTTTATGTCGTGATGGATTGGATACTTTAATCTATGATAAAATAAAAACATTTTGCCAATGGGGCACTCCTGAAGATATGGAAGAATACAATACATGGTCGGATATTTTTAAAACTTTTTCTCAAGCAAAATGATAGCACTTATTCCAATGGCGGGTGCCGGTTCAAGGTTCGCAGAAAAAGGCTACACAATTCCTAAGCCTTTGTTGCCTATGCGTGGAAAGCCAATGGTGATAAGCGCTTGCAATGATCTTCCAAAAGCAGATAAGCAAATATTTATTATTCGTGAAGCTCATGATGATGCCCACAATATTAAAAATATGCTGTTGGAACATTTTCCTGAAGCCAATATAATTCCGGTAGATAAACTTACTGAAGGTCAAGCCAGTACCTGCCTTCTTGCAAAAGAATTTATTAATAATAATGAAGAACTTGTAATAGGTGCAAGTGACAATGGTATGATATGGCCACGTGAAAATTTCGACAAAGAAAAAGAAACCTGCGATGCCATTATTTTTACATTCAGAAATAATCCCGCTGTACTCGCAAAACCTTCTGCTTATGGCTGGGTAATAGCTGATGAAAATAATTTTGTAAATAAAGTAAAAGTTAAGTACAACATGCCTGATCCTATGAAAGCACATGCTGTTACAGGTGCTTTCTGGTTTAAAAAAGGAAGTGATTTTGTTGCAGCCGCTGAACGTATGATCGGACAAAACAGGCGCATCAATAATGAATTTTATGTTGATGAATGCCTGAATGATTGTATTCAATTGGGACTTAAAGTTAAAGTATTCGAAATAGAACATTACTTATGCTGGGGCACACCTGCAGACTATGAAACTTTTCTTTATTGGGAATCATTTTTCAATGACATGCCCTTTCATCCTTATAAAAAATAAA
>JACMRS010000019.1 GCA_014376345.1 Bacteroidia bacterium
CCAAATATGTTTTAAAGGGGATCCTCATATTGAAGAAGACGCGGCAGCCAGATCACCCCAATCCATTAACCGTATTTTGGAAATCAAGAAAAATTCTTCTGATGAAAGCATGGTTAGATTTGATGTTTTTATGAGAAATACATTCCAATTGAATGATGAGGGGTATAAGAAAATTACAGGTCTATATAAACTGAAAGATGGGATGGCTGAATTTATCCGGGAAGATGATTTACTCATCTTAAAGTTAAATGGACAGATTATGGAGGGATTAGTTTACAAAGGGAATAATTCTTTTGAAGGAGGAATTGGCTATAATAAAGTAAAATTTGAATTACTGGCCAACGGTGAGGTAAAAACAAACATTACGATGTGGGATTCTTGGTCAGAAGATCAAAAATTTTTAGAATTACATGAAGGAATAAAAGTTCTTAAATATGGCAAATAACTTTGCCTGCTTTTTTTTCGCCCTTATTTGTGTTTTCGCAAACAAGAGTTAATCCCAGCGGCTTTGTAGTTTGTGAAGACATAAACAAAGGCAGGAGCAATTATTGGCGACAATATAAAAACAAGAAGAGTGCTGGTGCGGATAGAATAAAATATTCAAAAAAAAAGAAAATTAAAACCAATCATTATGCAACGCAGAACATTTATCAAAAATTCATCACTAACTGTAATCAGTATTAGTGCATTTGGAGGTTTAAACTGGAATGGAAAGAATTTTGAAGGCGACAATCCAACTACCACTGATATTCTTGGCCCTTTTTACCGTCCTGGTGCACCAATGCGCAACAATTTAAGAATGGCCGGTTCCAATGGAACGCCTGTTGTTTTAAAAGGAATCATTTTTAAAGAAGATGGAAAAACCCCCATCAACAATGCTTTCGTTGAAATCTGGCAATGTGATGAACATGAGACCTATGATAATGCTTCTGACGACTACAACTATCGTGGTGCACAAAAAACAAAAGCAGATGGAAAATATGAGTTCAAATCTATTTTGCCGGTTCCTTATAAAGCCGACCTGAATGATGAGGCATCGTGGCGGCCTGCGCATATACACATGCGGGTGTCTGTACCCGATCAACAGGACCTCATCACCCAAATTTATTTTAAAGGCGGCAAGTATGTTGAAACCGACAGATGGGCTTCTGCTCCCCAGGCAGTAAACAGAATCCTTGCTATAGCAAAGAATACATCCGGAGAAAGTGAGATTGTTTTTAATGTGCTGATGAGTAAAGAAATTCCACTTGATAAAAAAGTGTATGATAAGATCACAGGGCTTTATCAAATGGACGAAAATATCATTCTTGAATTTCTAAAAAATGATGATTTGCTGTTTATGAAACAGAACGGGCAGCTCAGAGCAAGTTTGAAATATACAGGCAATAACACATTTGTTGGAGGTATTGGTTACCCCAAGGTAAGGTTTGAATTACAAAAAGATGGAAACGTAAAAGTAGTTGTTGAGCGAACAGCGAATAAGTTCCTTAACGGTACAAAATTTTTAAAGTATAAGCAGTAATCAGTTTCATTTAAAACTCATTATGCCAAAAATAAAACTCCTGCTTGTTTCATTACTGCTTTCAGCAATTACTTCTGCTCAAACTACAAGCAGTAAACAAGCAATTGTTCAGCAAACCATTATCAAACTGTTTACCGCTTTATCAAACAGTGACACAGCAGGTTTAAAATTGCACTCAACTTCCAATGTAAAGTTTTACGAATACGGACAAATATGGACTATTGATACCATGATTCAAAAAATGATGGTGATGAGCAAGGCTGAAGATTTTAAACGCATCAACAGCTTTGAATTTGTAAACACAACCATCAATAAAAAAATAGCATGGGTTACTTACTACCTGCAATCAACCATTACCAGGAATAATCAACAGGAAATCATCAACTGGATGGAAACAGTTATTTTACTAAAAGAGAAAAATCAATGGAAAATAACTGTACTGCATTCAACCAGGCTCGTTAAAAATTAAGACCATCAACATGAAACAATTACTCACTGCATTACTCATCACCTTTTCACTTACTGCCTTCACTCAGTCAACCATTATTTATGATGTAGTACTGAAAGGCGGCCGGGTCATTGACCCCGAAACAAAACTAGATGCCATTAAAAATGTTGGCATCCTCAACAATCGTATTGCACAAATTTCTTCAGAACCATTGCAGGGAAAAGAGATGATCAATGTTTCCGGATTGGTTGTTGCCCCCGGATTTATTGACATGCATATACACGGCAGAAGCAATGTGGAACAGGAATACCAATTGCATGATGGTGTAACAACTGCATTAGAGTTAGAATGGGGTATTGAACATTTGGGTAAATGGTATGCATCACGGCAGGGAAAGGCATTGATTAATTATGGTGCCAGTGTCTGCTGGCCTTTTGAGAGGTATAAAGCAATGAGCAAATACAAATCGAATGCAGAAGAGTTATATCGGATTATGTTGAAAGGGCAATCCACAATTGAAAATCGAAATGTAATGATGGCGCCTTCTTTTTTGGAAAACCTGTCGCCGGTTGAAATGGATAAAACACTTGATAATATTAAAACGTCACTGGAAGAAGGCGGTATTGGCATAGGAGTGCCTATTGGATATCTTACTAAAACAAAGCCCGATGAAATGTTTAGAATATTTAAACTGGCAGGCGAAATGAATGTGCTGGTGTTAACTCATGTTCGTGAACCCAATATTATTTCCATTCAGGAAGTGATAGCAGATGCAACACTTACCGGTGCACCATTGCATATCGTTCATATCAACAGCATGGCCTTGGGCCAAATTGATTTTGCATTAGAGATGGTAAAAGCTGCAAGAAAAAAAGGGTTTGATATCACTACCGAATTGTATCCCTACACAGCAGCTTCTACCGCTATTGAAAGTGCAATTTTTAATGAGGGATGGCAAGAAAGATTAAATATCTCGTATGGAGATTTGCAATGGGTAGCCACAGGCGAACGGCTTACGAAAGAAACATTTTCAACCTACAGAAAAACTGGCGGTACTGTAATAATACACATGATGAAAGCAGAATGGATTAAAACCGGCATTGCCGCCCCGGATGTTATGATTGCATCGGATGGAATGCCTTATGCAAAACTGGCACATCCAAGAACGGCCGGAACTTTTTCAAGAGTACTGGGCAAATATGTAAGAGAAGAAAAAGTGATTGACCTCATAACCGCAATTGAAAAGATGACTTTGCTGCCGGC
>JACMRS010000192.1 GCA_014376345.1 Bacteroidia bacterium
AATCGCGTAGGAGATTCTTCACTAAACGACACTATTATGGCGAGCCATAAGTGTCAAAAAGTTCAAAATGACAATTCCCCTATCTCTTACAACATCACAAATCAGAAATCCTTAAATCGGTAATATTGACTCGCGCCAGGGATTGTAGTGGAAATCCTCCGGTTTTTTCTACCGGAGATTGCAGCGGAAAGCCCGACCCTTTTGCTTTGGTGGATTGTTTAGTTCAACGCGGAATTATTAAAAGCAAAAGGGTGGCGCCCAAATGTTTCAAATCATATCATGCACACAATTGTCATTTTTAGTCCGCTATAAACTCGTTTTCAGAGAAAAACAATGGTTTGTCTTGATTTATAACTTATTTTTGCACCCTCAAATGCCCCGGAAATACGTATTACATACTGCCCTCTTTTTGTGCTTAGCTTTTGCTTTCCGGCTTACTTTTAATAATTTAGGAGTTCTTGCAACTTCTAAAACAACCGACAAGTCACATTTGATAACTTATTTTTCTTCTTTAACAGATAAAAGTAACCCATTTGAAGTTTCAGACAATTCAAATAAAATTAATTCTCTGGGTGAGTTATTTGAAGAAGATTCAGACGATAAATTTAAAGTAGGAACTAATCTTTCAAGACAAATACTTTATACTTTTGTTAAAGATCTTAACTTTAACAGTCATTTAGAGACCAAAAATTATAAGAATTTTTGTCCCCTAACCGCCAATGACAGGTATCTTTTCATTAATGTTTTCCGAATTTAAATCCCAATTACTAAATTCCAAATAGCCGGCCGCTACATAAGGTCAAAAATTCATTTACTTATTCATTTAAAATTACCAGCTATACAGGTCTTAACAGTGCTTGCTGCTTATGTTAAAGTTTTTAAAAATCTCAGATATAAAAAATATATGAAAAACAAATTTTTAGTGTTCATTAGCTTGTGTGCCATTGTTTGCATGGCAAGTTGTCATTCAAAAAAAGAAGAGAAAGAAGAAGAAATCAAATTTCTTGTTACCAGTCCGTTAAAAAAGGATACGGCAATTACCAGGCTTTACGTCTGTCAGATACGTTCTATTCAACACATCGAACTCAGGGCCTTGGAAAAAGGTTACCTCGAGAAAATTTATGTTGACGAGGGTCAGTATGTTAAACAAGGCACTCTGATGTTTCAGATTATGCCTTTAATATACAATGCTGAACTACAAAAATCTCAGGCTGAAAAGGATTTTGCTGAAATTGAATATCAAAATACCAAACAGCTTTCAGATAAAAATGTGGTGTCTCCTAATGAGCTTGCATTGGCAAAAGCTAAACTTGAAAAAGCAAAAGCTGAATTGTCACTGGCTCAGGCTCATTTGAATTTTGCTCAGATAAAAGCACCGTTTAGCGGGTTTATGGATCATTTTCAGGTAAGACTTGGCAGTCTTGTAAATGAAGGTGATTTACTTACAACACTTTCAGACAACAGTGATATGTGGGTTTACTTCAATGTTCCGGAATCTGAATACCTTAATTACAAGGCAAATTCTACTCAGGAAAATCTGATTAAAGTAAATCTGATGATGGCAAATAATCAGTTATTCGGATATCCCGGAGTTGTTAAAGCAATTGAAGCAGACTTTAACAACGAAACAGGTACCATCGCTTTCAGGGCTACTTTCCCTAATCCAAATGCACTTTTAAGACATGGTGAAACGGGCAATATTCTGATGAGCATCCCTCTTAAAAATTCAATTATCATTCCTCAAAAAGCAACTTATGAAGTGCTTGAGAAAAAGTATGTTTTTGTAGTAGATAAGAATAACATTGTGCATTCCAAAGAAATTACCATCGCCTCAGAAATGCCTGATCTTTATATTGTTAAAGCAGGTCTTTCTGAAACTGACAGAATAATGGTGGAAGGCATACGCAAAGTGAAAGACGGTGATAAGATTGAATATACTTATGAAAAACCGGAAAGCGTGTTGGCGAATCTTAAAACTTATGTGGAATAAATTAACAATTTAAAATAAAACAAATGTTTAGTAAATTTATTCAAAGGCCGGTATTGGCTATTGTTATATCATTGGTGATACTGTTTATAGGTTCACTTGCTATTAAAACACTTCCTACTTCTCAGTTTCCTGAAGTAGCGCCACCGGTAGTTATGGTAAGTGCCTCGTATCCCGGTGCAAGTGCTAAATCACTG
>JACMRS010000193.1 GCA_014376345.1 Bacteroidia bacterium
AAAAGAGCGGGACATTCTCCTGATAAATTGAAAGTCGGTTTACACTCAATTGGATATGTGTCCGAAACAGCACAGCAAGCTGCTGACGAATTTTATCCGGGCTATGCAGAGACATTTACTAAAATAGGAAAAGAGCGCGGCTGGCCTCCTGTAACCCGTCAGCATTTCGATTCTCAAATTGGCAAGACCGGTGCGTTACTAGTTGGCGGACCGGAAGATATTGCAGAAAAAATACTGAGACACAGTGAATCACTGGGCGGAATTTCAAGGGTAACTTTTCAAATGGACAACGCAGCTTTATCCCATGAACAACTGATGAGATCTATTGAGATTATTGGAGAGAAAGTAAAGGGGTTGGTGAATGGGTGAAGGGTTGTTAGTTATTGACTTAATAAATCTTTTCATGCAAGCTTTCCAAAGAAATTACACCACTCTAACCTTACTTTCCGCCCATTTCAACATCTTTCCAACAAGTGATTTTTAATTACTTTCTTTACCTATTTTTGTATTACTCCAATTTAAATTCAAACCTCCCACCCCTGCTTAATTTAATTTAAAAAAATGCCTGACTTTTCGCACCTTCACGTTCACACTCAGTATTCTCTTCTTGATGGTGCTGCTGATATTACCCGCCTTTTTAAAAAAGCTCAGGATGACAACATGCGGGCTCTTGCTATTACCGATCATGGTAATATGTTCGGCGTTTTTAAATTTGTTGCTGAAGCAGCTAAGTTTAATGTAAAACCTATTGTGGGTTGCGAATTTTATGTGGTGGATGATATGTTCCAAAAAACATTCAGCAAAGACAAGCGTGACAAACGCTACCACCAGCTGATGCTAGCTAAAAATGCTACAGGTTATAAAAATCTGACTAAGCTGTGTTCTCTGGGTTATATCGATGGACTTTACAGCAAATGGCCACGTATTGATAAAAAACTGATTGAAAAATACCACGAAGGTCTTATTGCTACCACCTGTTGCCTTGGCGCTTCTGTCCCTCAGGCTATTCTCAATAAAAGTGAACAGGAAGCTGAAACTGAATTCAAATGGTGGCTCGATCTTTTTGGTGAAGATTTTTACATTGAACTGCAACGCCATGATATTGAAGATCAAAATAAAGTCAATTTAGTACTGCTTCAATATGCAATCAAATATA
The DNA here is from genome assembly GCA_014376345.1 of Bacteroidia bacterium. Taxonomy (GTDB): domain Bacteria; phylum Bacteroidota; class Bacteroidia; order NS11-12g; family UBA955; genus JACMRS01. The sequence continues at coordinate 1,157 of JACMRS010000193.1, forward strand.
ATGTAAAAGTTATTTGTTCGAATGATTCACATTATGTGGATCAGGCTGATTCAAATGCACACGACATTCTACTTTGCGTAAACACGGGCGAAAAGCAAACAACCCCGATCGCTACAGACGAAGAAGGTGGTAAAGGCTTTAGATTCGGTTTTCCAAGTGATAAATTTTACTTTAAAACTCAGGCTGAAATGTCTGAACTTTTTAAAGACATTCCTCAAGCACTTGACAACACAAACGAAATAGTTGACAAAGTAGAAATACTTAAACTTAAAAAGGATATTTTGCTTCCGAATTTCGTTATTCCGCAGGAATTCGCAATTCATACGCAATCAGAATTTCATAAAGATACTGAGCTAAAACCTGATGTTCTGAATCAGTGGGAATATTTAAAAAATATGACCTGGGAAGGAGCCCGCACAAGGTATTCTGAAATTACTACTGAACTGGAAGAAAGAATCAACTTCGAATTGTTTACTATCAAAACAATGGGCTTTGCAGGATACTTTCTGATTGTGGCTGACTTTATTCGTGAAGGCCGCGACATGGGCGTATTTATTGGTCCTGGACGTGGATCAGCAGCAGGCTCTGTTGTAGCTTATTGCACAGGAATTACAAATATAGATCCGATAAAATACAACCTTCTTTTTGAAAGATTCCTGAATCCGGATCGTAAAAGCATGCCGGATATAGACACAGATTTTGATGATGAAGGCCGTCAGAAAGTAATTGACTATGTAGTTGAAAAATACGGCAGAAATCAGGTGGCTCAGATTGTTACTTACGGCACCATGGCCTCTAAAATGAGTATCAAAGATGTGGCGCGTGTTCTTGATCTGCCCTTGAGTGAAAGTAACGGACTTGCTAAATTGGTTCCGGATAAACCGGGTATTTCTTTAGATCGTGTTATGAATGCACCATTAACAGGCGTTAAAAGTCTTGAAGAAAAAGAAGAACTGGGCGCAGAGGATCTGGAGAATGTTAAAAAACTGCGGGAAATTGCCAAAGGCACCGACCTTGCAGCAGCAGTTTTAAAAGAAGCTCTGATACTCGAAGGTTCGGTTCGCGGCACCGGCATTCACGCAGCAGGCATTATCATTGCACCCTGCGGTCTTACTGATATTTTACCCGTTTGCACTTCTAAAGAATCTAACCTTCTGATTACACAATACGAAGGCAAAATAATTGAAGATGCCGGAGTTATCAAGATGGATTTTCTTGGTTTAAAAACTCTGACTATTATCAGAGATGCACTGAAACTTATCAAAGAAAATCATGGTGTTGAAATTGAAATCGATTCTATTCCGCTTGATGATATTAAAACTTTTGAGTTATATCAAAGAGCAGATACAAACGGTACTTTTCAGTTTGAGAGTGCCGGAATGCAAAAGCATCTGCGAGAATTAAAACCCGATAAATTCGAGGATCTGATTGCGATGAATGCATTGTACAGACCCGGTCCTATTGCTTACATACCAAGCTTTATTGCACGTAAGCACGGCAAAGAATCGGTTGCTTATGACCTTGAAGAAATGAAAGAGTTTCTTGAAGAAACTTATGGCATTACAGTGTATCAGGAGCAAGTGATGTTGCTGTCTCAAAGTATCGGTGGCTTTACAAAAGGTGATGCCGATGTTCTGAGAAAAGCAATGGGTAAAAAAGACAGAGCCACGCTGGACAAGATGAAAGGTAAATTCATAGAAGGCGCATCTGCTAAGGGTTTTGATGCAAGTAAACTTGAAAAAGTGTGGACCGACTGGGAAGCATTTGCACAATATGCTTTTAACAAATCCCACTCAACTTGTTATGCTTTTGTAGCTTATCAGACAGCTTATTTGAAAGCCCATTACCCGGGTGAATACATGTCGGCTGTGCTGACAAACAACGTAAACAACATTGAGAA
>JACMRS010000194.1 GCA_014376345.1 Bacteroidia bacterium
AAAGATATAACAGTCGAAAAAGGTTCCATTACAGTTAATGGGGTCAGTTTAACCGTAGTAGATTCATTACCCGGTGAATTTTCTGTTGCAGTTATACCATATACACTTGAAAACACCGGCTTTGCTCAAATGAAAACAGGCGATAGTGTGAATCTTGAATTTGATATTGTCGGTAAATATATTGCCGCACTTATAAAAAAGTAGTCCGTTGCAAATCAGTTTAATTAACTGTATCTTTGTAATAAGCACCAATTTTAAATTCAAGGTATGCAAAGACGCTACAAATTATTTTTACTTTTAACTCTACTTTCTTTTAAAGTTTTTTCACAAAATCCTTCGTTATGTCCTGCATACAATGGTTCTGTTTTAATAACACAACCTGACGGCTCAACTCTTGAAGTTGTTGGAAAAGGAAACTCTGTTATCAGTTATACTGAAACAACAGATGGTTATACGCTTCTTAAAAATTCTGAAGGCATATATGAATATGCAATTCAGGATTTGCAAGGTGAAATGAATCCATCAGGAATTAAGGCTCACAATACTGCAAACCGTTCAAATGTAGAGGCAGTTACACTTCAGAATATCCCAAAAATGATCAGGATGAGTGAAAATTCATCACAACTCAGAAGTTCACTTCCTCCGGGCAAACATTATGATGGTGCTGCTGCACAATTTCCAACAAAAGGAAAAAGAAAAGTATTGTTGATTTTAATGGAATTCCCAAACCTTCCTGCAACAATACCTGCAAGTGAATTTGTAAAATTTATGAATGAACCCGGTTTTAGCGGAACCGGAAGTTTTCGTGATTATTATCTTGAAAATTCTAATGGACAATTAGATCTTGATGCTGATGTAATGGGCTGGTATATGGCTAAAAATAATTATCAGGTTTATGGCAACACTTCAGGCAATACTGCAGCTGTTCCATTAGTAGCAGAAGCAGTGGATGCCGCAGAGGCTGCCGGAGTTGATTTTAGTAAATATGATAACAACAATGACGGTAAAGTTGATGCAGTAATTATTATTCACTCAGGATTGGGCGCCGAGCAAGGTTCTCAACTTCAGTATATCTGGTCGCACCGCTGGAGTTTATCCGGCACAAGTAAACGCACTTATGACAGCGTTGTAATTTCAGATTACAGTATTAACCCTGAAAAACGCAGCTGGGGAATGGTAGGTATTGGTGTAATGACACATGAGTTTGGTCACCTTTTAGGATTACCTGACCTTTATGATACTAAAAATGCAGGAGAAGGCATTGGAGAATGGGGATTGATGGGTTCTTGCGGCTGGTTAAACAGTGAAAATACACCATGTCACATGGAAGCCTGGAGTAAATCTTACCTGGGATGGATTAACCCTACGGTTATAGACACAGACGGTGCCTACATGCTGGATACATTTTCAACAACAAAAATGACTTACCGGATTAATACACCAAATCCGAGTGAATATTTTTTATTAGAAAACAGACAGAAAATCGGATTTGATACTTATTTAAAAGGTTCAGGCATGGCTGTATTTCATATTAATGAGGACAAAACCAATACATGGCCTTTATTTAACAGTGTTAATGGAGATGTTAATGATGAAGGTGTCGCTTTAATTCAAGCTGATGGTTTAAGGCATCTCGAGAAAAAAACAAATCGCTCTGATGCAGGTGACCTTTTTCCCGGATCTAAAAATAAAACTGAATTAGCACCCTACACAACACCAAATACTTCAAATAATATGGGTGATGTTACTGACTTATATTTTACAGATATTAAAAGCATTAACGGGAAAATTTATTTTAATTTCTATAATGCTCCAAAAGCAAAATTTGATGCTGATAAACTTTCAGGTTGTGCACCTGCGAATGTAAATCTGCTGAATCAATCAGCAGCAACAGGTAAATATCTGTGGAACTTTAAAGATGGTGGAACTTCAAAATCCAGAGATACCTCACACATTTACAATCAGGCTGGTATTTACAATACTACTATGTATCTTTATATCGGAAACAGAATTATTGATTCAGCAGTAAAACAAATTACTGTTTATAATAAACCGGTAGCAGATTTCAATTTCAGCATCAGCGGTAATGATGTTAAAGCATCTGACCTTTCTTCAAATGCAACTATGTGGAACTGGGATATGGGCAATGGAACAAAACTGACCGGCACTTCTGTTAATTACAATTACAAAACTAACGGAAAATATAATGTTACTTTAACTGCTACAAACGGTGGTTGCAGCGACACCATTTCAAAAGTTGTTTCTATACTTGATTACAGCGTTTTGCTTTATCCAAACCCTTCATCTAACGGTAAAAAAGCAATCCTGTTTATTTCACTTGATAAGCCCCGGAAAACCTCACTGACTATTACAAACAGCATAGGTGCAAATGTCATGAACATGAGCAATCCTGAAGTTTTTTCCGACCATGTTGAATATGATATCAGTGCCTCTAAATTAGGACTGGCACCTGGAATTTATTATATCAGAATGACGGCTGAGGACAAATCTGAAACACTCAGGTGGATTGTTCAGGAATAGGATTTAATTATCTCTATAAATAATTTATTGAAAGGTGGACACATTGCCGTGCGCCCCTACAATTGATGACATTCTCAAATAAAAGAGACGCGTTAAAACGCGTCTCTACAAAATCAGAAATCAAGAAATCAGAAATCGAAAATTATTTCCGGTTTGCCTCGGCAAAATATTTGTAGAAATAAGGAATGGTTTCAATGCCTTTGTAGAAATTGAAAAGTCCGAATTTTTCATTTGGTGAGTGTAAATTATCACTGTCTAAACCGAAGCCCATCAATACAGATTTCAATCCAAGAACTTCTTCAAATAAAGCAATAATCGGAATGCTGCCTCCTCCCCTTGTTGGAATTGGTTTTTTACCAAAAGTAGCTTCCATTGCTTTGCTTGCAGCCATAAATGGCACGCTATCTGTTGGTGTCAGATAAGGTTCTCCACCATGATGCGCAGTTACTTTTACTTTAACATAAGAAGGGGCAGCTTTTTCAAAATAAGCTTTAAATAAATTCGATATTTTAACACTATTCTGACCAGGAACCAGTCGCATACTTATTTTCGCATTTGCTTTTGAAGGCAGTACAGTTTTAGATCCTTCACCTGTGTAACCTCCCCAAATTCCATTCACTTCTAAAGTTGGCCGGATGCTGGTACGCTCTACGCTTGAATAGCCTTTTTCGCCCCATACTTCATTCACACCAAGATCTTTTTTATAGTCTTCAACACTGAAAGGCGCTTTTGCCATTTCCGCTCTGTCTGAATCGGTTACGATATTGACATCATCATAAAAACCGGGAATGGTTATGTGGTTATTTTCATCATGCATATCAGCAATCATTTTGCACAATATTGTTGCAGGATTTGCAACAGCTCCACCATAAACTCCGCTGTGAAGATCTCTGTTTGGTCCAACTACTTCTACTTCCATATATGAAAGTCCACGCAACCCAACATCTATACTTGGAATATCATTTGCAATCATCGACGTATCAGACACAAGCACGATATCAGCTTTTAATTTTTCTTTATTTTCTTTGCAGAAAGTACCAAGATTTGCAGAGCCAACCTCCTCTTCTCCTTCAATCATAAACTTAACATTACAGGCAAGAGTATTGGTTTGCATCATAGTTTCAAATGCTTTTACATGCATATACATCTGACCTTTATCATCGCAGGCACCTCGAGCAAAGATGGCACCTTCAGGATGTAATTCTGTTTTTTTGATAACAGGCTCAAAAGGCGGAGATTCCCACAATTCAAGAGGTTCTGGCGGTTGAACATCATAATGACCATAAACAAGAACAGTTGGCAAATTCGGGTCAATCATTTTTTCTCCATAAACAATCGGGTGTCCTGGTGTTGGACACACTTCAACTTTATCTGCTCCTGCTTTACGAAGACTTTCAGCTACAAATTCTGCTGTTTTAGCAGTATCAGCATTTTTAGTACTATCTGCACTTACGGAAGGAATTCTTAAAAGATCGAGAAGCTCATTTAAAAAGCGGTCTTTGCCTGCATTAATATATTCTTGTTGATTCATTTTTGAAAAATTATACTGCGAAATTAGGTTACTAAAGGTGGACTAACAAATGAAATTCAAATTTACAGAAGACATCTGTATTTGATAATATCAAATTTAGTATTTCATGGAAATTTATTACATTCGTCCATATCATGACAAACAATCCTTTACCAGAATTGAATAAAACTGAAACTAAACGCACTCTGGGCCTGCTCGACTCCACCAGCATTGTAGCAGGCTCTATGATTGGATCGGGTATTTTTATTGTAAGTACTTTTATGGCCCGAGACATTGGTTCTCCAGGATGGCTGATATTACTTTGGCTGATTACCGGGCTTATAACTTTAACAGCTGCATTGAGTTATGGTGAATTAGCAGGCATGATGCCAAAAGCAGGAGGACAATACATTTATATTCAAAGGGCTTATGGCCGAATGATGTCTTTTCTGTATGGCTGGACAGTTTTTGCCGTGATACAAACAGGTGTTATTGCAGCTGTTGCAGTGGCTTTTGCAAAATATTCAGCAGTACTATTTCCGCAACTTGCAGATATTATCGGGACTGTTAAAATTGGTAGTTTTGAGCAGATTTTTACATTTGAACATGTACTTGCAATCAGTATTATTTTTATGCTGACTTACATTAACAGCAGGGGCATTGAGAATGGTAAAAATGTGCAGTTGATTTTTACAGGAGCAAAAATTATTGCTTTGCTTGGACTTATTCTTCTCGGACTATATGTTGGATTGAAAACCGAAACTTTATCAAATAATTTTAACGAACCCTGGAAAGCAGGCAAAACAACCATTGAAAATGGAAAATCATTTTTCAGTCCACTTATTGGATTAGCTCTGGCAAGTGCACTTGGAGCTACCTTAATAAATTCACTTTTTTCGAGTGATGCCTGGAACAATGTGACTTTTATAGCCGGAGAAATTAAGGATCCCAAAAGAAATATTCCAAGGAGTCTTTTTTTAGGAACACTGATAGTTACCATAATTTACATACTTGCAAATATTGCTTACATGGCACTGTTACCTGTAGCCGGCGATATTAACGGAGCGGATGCATTTTCAAAAGGGATAATGTTTGCAGATAAGGACAGGGTTGGTACAGCAGCTGCCTCTGTTGTACTTGGAGCGCCAGCAGTAATTATGATGGCAATACTCATTATGATTTCAACTTTTGGCTGTAACAACGGGATTATTTTAGCCGGCGGCAGATTGTTTTATGCCATGGCAAAAGACGGTTTATTTTTCAAGAATGCAGGCATACTAAACAAAAGACAAGTACC
>JACMRS010000195.1 GCA_014376345.1 Bacteroidia bacterium
TCAAATAAAAGATATTTAAAATCATCACCTTGTTTAGCCGTAACCATAGCAATATCAAATCCCGGCGCATTCTCTTTCAAATCTTTAAACTTCACAATACCATCACTGCCGGTGCGCAATTTATAGACATTCTGATTGTTTGTACTGATTAAAGATATTTCAACATTACCCGCAGGTTCGGCAGTTAAAAGAGAATTGGCCAACACCAGAATGTCATTGCCACTTTGCTTGGCAATAAGACCGATATCAGAAATAGAAATAAGTTTTGTCGCTTTTAAGTAATAGTCATCATCGCTGTAAACCATCACATGGTAAACACCTTTAAATTTCTTGTCATCATTAAGATCAATATTAAGAAGTGAAACACCGTTGTTAGTCGGCAGATCTTTTGTATTCACCATTCTGTCAACTAAAACAGTGCTGTACCTGCCGTTATAATCCTCGTTGTAAGTATAATTGCTCTGGTAGTCAGAATATTCACCATCTTCCGATTCGTAGTAATCATAGTCGCTATAACGGTTGCTACCCATGTAAGCGATAATATTATTTTCGTAAATCTTACTGATTTTAAGATGCACTTTATCGACATTGATAATATTCAGACCCACATTTTTCAAACCTTTATTGGTAATAAAAGCACCGTTCTTGCTAACGAAAGAAATAGATGAAGGCATTTTACCAAAGAACAAATCAGCAGTATAGCTCTCTTTCATTTTACCACCCACAGCACCGGTAAGACCGGTATTAATTGTAATATTATAAGTTACATTCTGTTGAAAAGCACCTGTAATCTTAAATCCATTTTCATTTGCTGTCACGGTTTTATCAGAAAGTTCAGGCGATAATGTAAAACACGCATTCAGGTCTTGAGTTTCCAGTTGTTGCGAAGTAAGTACAGTAATAACACCCGAATTATCATCAAACTCATTAGTTACAGAAACAATATCCAGTTGAGAAGGATCAGAAAGTTGCAGGTTTTTAACAAAATCCTTAGTGGTGTTGCAATTGGTACCCTCAGCATTCAAACCTTTTTTAATTGAAATATCAATTGAAGCTTTAGAAGTAAATGTTTTCCTGCCCGAAATAATTGCAGAAACAGACTTAGACAATTTGCTTTCACTCATTTTAAAACCCTGCTGTTCACCGTTAACAGAAGCCACCATCAGCGGTATTATTTTCTCAGCTTTTACATTGTAGTTAAAGTTCGATTTCACTTTTATCTGAGGCGATCCAGTTTCAGGATTGCGCACCCAATATGCTTCCGAAGTTTCAAGTTTAAGAAAAGGCGTATGAAACTCGATAACCTTTTGCGAGGCAAGACGTTTCTTTTTCGCCTCTTTATTACGCAATACCTTGTCAGTAATTTTAGCCGTGTATTTAGTGCAAGGCTTCAAATCTGCAGAAGGCGAAAAAAGAAGTTCGTTTTTGGCTGTCCACTTATAATTACCTGCAATTGGCGGATTAAACTCAATGTATTTGGTTTTATCCCATTTATCCAGAGCAGTATCATCAGCAATATTGGAGTTAAAATGAAACACCAGATTCTGAAGTTGCTGCACTTCTTCACCAAAATTAGTGCCCGTAACACGGATACCATTGCGGTTAAAATTACAGGAAAAGAAGATGCTGCAAAGCAACAGGGCGGTAAATAAGCGAAAAGAATATTTAATCATAGAAGAAGATTTATTTGGGTATAAAAGTAGGAATAATATTAACTTGTTGTGAGGGTGTTAATAAAA
>JACMRS010000196.1 GCA_014376345.1 Bacteroidia bacterium
CAAAACCGTAAGAATAACAAAATCCATGGCAAGTAATGGCAGCCTGTAAATAATTAACTGCGCAAATTGATTGTCTGCGAATACTGAAAATATCACTCTTGGAGTGGCCATAATCCAAAGCATAAGTGGTGGGTATGGAAACTCAGCACCGGTGCCGTTTTGCTGGAAATAAATATAAGGATCACTAAATCCGCTTTCAACAAAATAATTAATGAAGGGTGCGAAATAAGAAGTAAGATAGCTGCTGGCAAGTGTGAAGCCAAGAATTGTTTTAAGCAATAAGCCACCGTAAAACCAACCACTGTTTAGTCCACGCAATTTGGCGTTGCCGTATTTATCATAAAAAATAGTCTTGTAGTATTTCTTCAAAGCCTGCTGTTCTCCGCTTCAAAGCTAAATAAAATTCCCACACTTATAAAATTGCATTTAATATGTCTGTTTAAATTAAACTAAAAGAGTGCTTTTCAAAAAGGATGGTAATATCTGATACCAGCATTTTCAGCGCCAATCCTGTCTTTATCATCATTATCGCCAACCATTATCACTTCAGTTGATGTTAATCCAAGTTTATTTAAAGCATAATTAAAAGGTTTTGCACCTGGTTTTTCTTCTCCGGCTTCTTCCGAACTCACTATAAATTTAATATAATGCTCAATTTTCAGTTGAATTATTTTTCTGAGTTGTATCTCAGTAGTTAGGTCTGTTACAATTACAACAGGTATTTTTTTTTCAAAGCATAAATTAAGAAAATGTAGTGCTTCAGTTTCAACCTGCATTCGGGTTATAAAAGTATCCCAGTAAAGTTTTTCAAATTCGAGTGTTTTTGCAAAATCTGTTCTGCCATTGATCTTTTCCCAGATTAATTGAAAATACAATAACCTTGAATGGGAAGCAGCCTGACCGTGAAGCTGAGTGTTAATTTGTTTCCTGCAATTGGTGTAAATTCCGATACACGCTTCAATATCCAACCCACTTTCTTCCGAAAGCTTTTTCATGCAAATTTCAAGTGAATAGCGGTGGCAAGTCTCATATTTATAAATAGTATCATCAAGATCTATCAATACACCTTTCACACCTTCAAGCAGAATTTCTGAATACATCGGTTCAAAAATAAGGAAACGTAATGAATATGCAGGCAATATCAGCTAGTCTTCTGAATGAAATTGCATGAATGTTTTTTATTCATAACTTTGGCGTCATTTTGTTTTTCATTCTGTCTAAAATACTTGCCTTTTTATTGCAGCCTTTAATATGGGCTATAATTCTTATTATTAGCGCACTAGCAACGTCCGATCCTTCAAAAAAGAAACGTAGAATCTTTATAAGTCTGGCAGTACTTTATCTTTTCTCAAATAATTTTTTACTCAATGAATGTTTGTTAAAATATGAACCGAGAGCTGTTAAAATTGATTCTGCCTCGCATTATAAAGTAGGTATTGTTCTCGGTGGCTATGCTGCAAAAGACAATTCAACAGGTAGGATAGTGTTTTATGAAGCTTCAGACAGACTGTTGCAAGCTGTTTATCTTTATAAACAAGGTGTTATAGAGAAAATTTTACTTTCGGGTGGAAGTGCTGCAATGGGTGATATTAAGAAAATAGAATCGCAGTATGTTAAAGAGTATCTTTTTCAATGCGGCATTCCGGACAGTGCTGTAATTGCTGAAACTGAAAGCAGAAATACATACGAAAATGCTGTGTACACCTCAAAAATACTTAATTCAATGAAAATTAACTCAAAATCGCTGTTGATTACCTCAGCAACGCATATTCCGAGGGCAGCGGCTTGTTTTAAAAAGCAAAATGTCAGTTTTGATCCGTTTCCGGTGCAGGTTATTTCTTCAGGTGTGCGCGATATTACTGTAATGAATATCATTGTTCCCAACTCAAAGGCACTGTTTACCTGGGATTTGTTGCTGAAAGAGTTTTTCGGAACCCTGGTTTACAAGTTCACAGGGAAGTGCTGATAAATAGTGTATATTTATCCTTTACACTGATAATAGCAAGGTTTTTTATTTAATACAATTATGTACATTTGCGCTTAAGAATAAATAGTATTATGTCAACATCAGATAGCAGTAATCAGGATTTCAGGATTGAAAAAGATACCATGGG
>JACMRS010000197.1 GCA_014376345.1 Bacteroidia bacterium
CCACCGGACTTAAATTATTCAGTGTAGAATGAGGTCTTTCGATATTATACATATTCACAGCTTTTTTAAGATGTTGTGTTAATTCTTCAAAATCCCGGGGCTTGTAATACTTTAGATATTGATTTTTAATTGTCCCATTCAATCTTTCAGCATGGATGCTCTCATATACACATTTGGCCATACTGTTAAGCATCATCCCTGTTTCATTTATAAAATCTGAACTACAATACTGTCCGCCACCGTCAGAGTAGATAATGGTTCCTTTCAATTTATTTACTCCTCTTAATCTCAAAGCCATTCTCAATGAAGGCAGAGTTGTGAGTTCTGTAAACATCCGTTTTAGATGCAGCATAACCTACTATTCCCCTGCTGTAAAGATCCATAATAAAAGTCAGTTAGTAGGTCTTATCTCCTATCTGGTAATAGGTCAAGTCACTCACAAAAATCTGGTTTATACCTGTCAACTCCCGCGACTCAAGTAGGTTGTCAAATCGAATTACACCACTACTATAGGTCCATTTATAAACCGACGTAGGGCGGCTTACATGGTACTCCCTACAAATTCAGCAATTTTTACCAGATTAATCTCTAAATCGTGAACTTTTTGCTTTTTAAACTCTCCACTGAAATAACGATTATACCTAGAAAATTCGTTACCTCACCTTTTTTTCTTCTTTTGACATATGTTTGTCTTTAATGATTTTAATCCTTAAAAACGGTCAACGTATATCAGGCAAGCACAATTTTTTATTGATTCAGTCAACTCATTTATTTCTTCAAAAGTATTAAAGCTGTGCAGGCAAATTCTGATTCGCTCTAATCCTTGTGGTACAGTTGGAGATAGAATTGCTTTTACCAGAAAACCTTTTTCAAGAAGATAATCTGCAAATTTTTTTGCTGCTTCATTACCGCTAATTATAAAAGACTGAATAGGACTGTCATTTAATTTAAACTGAATTCCAGACATTTTCATTTCATTTATTTTATTCTTGAAATAATTAATATTTTCGAAAAGTTTGATTCGCAGATTTTTATTATTTAGCGACTCATAAGCATTCAAAATTTCATGATATGAAGCAGGAGGAAGTGCTGTAGTATAAATAAAAGAGCGCGCATGATTGATTAAATAATCAACTAAAACTTCACTGCCGGTTACAGCAGCACCGTGCCTTCCAAGGGCTTTGCCAAATGTATAAACACAAGCCAATACTTTATTTTGAAGATTAAGTGCACTTACTAAGCCCTCACCTTTTTCACCTAAAATTCCCGTGGCATGTGCTTCATCAACTATCAAAGCAGCATTGTATTTTTCACAAATTTCTGATATCTTTTCTAATGGAGCAACATCACCATCCATTGAATAAACAGATTCAACTGCAACAATAGAACGACCATCATTATTTTCTTTCAAAAGAGACTCTAATTCTTCTGTATTATTATGTTTGAAATCTTTGCGTTTTGCATGGCTCAGTCGCATACCATCAATCATACTGGCATGGCAATATTCATCATAAAAAATTCTGTCATTTCTTCCTGCAATGCAAGAAAACAATCCCAGGTTAGCCATATAGCCGTTGTTAAAAATAAGTGCAGATTCAGCACCGTGGTATTTTGCAATCTTATGCTCTGATTCCATTGCAATTACTGAATTTCCTGAAATCAGTCTTGACCCTGTTGAGCCATTTGAGAGATTGTTATTTTGATTATTTGCCACGGCTAAGCCAAGGTAATCATTAGACCAGAAATCAATGCCTTTTTCATGAACCACGAGAGTTCTTAAAAGTCCTGATTCCTTTCTTTGAATTAATTCTTTCTGAAAGCGTTTTTCAAACTCATTATGATACTGCATGGGCAACCTGTTTTGCAGCATCCTTAAATGGCGCCCTCGGCTTTAATCCCAGCACATCAAACATTCTCATATCCTCATCATAAGCAGGATTTGGAGTGGTTAGTAATTTTTCTCCTGCGAAAATTGAATTTGCTCCTGCCATAAAACAAAGTGCCTGATCGGCAAGACTCATTTCATTTCTTCCGGCAGACAATCTCACCACACTTTTTGGCATAATAATTCTGGCTGTTGCAACCATTCTCACCACATCTTCAATTGGCACTTTTTTCTGATTTTCAAGAGGTGTTCCTTCAACCGCAACTAAAGCATTAATAGGCACAGAATCAGGATGCTCAGGAAGCGTTGAAAGCACTTTTAACATGCCTATTCTGTCGTCATGCGTTTCACCCATACCAATAATTCCACCACTACAAACAGTTAGTTTAGCCTTTCGCACATTTCCTAGTGTATTTAATCGGTCTTCAAAAGTTCTGGTGGTGATAATTTTATCATAATATTCACCTGAAGTATCAATATTGTGATTGTATGCAAAGCAACCTGCTTCTTTTAGTTTTTCTGCTTGAGAGGCAGTAAGCATACCAAGAGTGCAACACACTTCCATTCCCATATCATTAACAGCAGAAACCATTTCAAGTACTTTGTCAAAGTCACGGTTGTCGCGCACTTCACGCCATGATGCGCCCATACAAACTCTTGAGGCTCCACTGTCTTTTGCACTTTTAGCAAGCGACATTACTTTTTCAACAGACATTAAAGGATGTACGTTTACATCAGTATGATATCTTGCGGCTTGAGGGCAATATGAACAATCTTCAGAACAACCGCCTGTTTTTATAGAAATAAGATTGCTGATTTGTACCTCTGAATAAGAATCATTTTCTCTATGAATATTAGCTGCTCTGTAGATCAGATCGAGAAGTGGTGTGTGATAAATTTCCGAGATAGCTTCAATTGTCCAGTCGTTTCTTACATCCATAAAAGATAGGTTTTAAGAAGCAAAAATACTGATAAATAAAACATTACCAACAAAAAGTAATGCCCAAAAAGACGTTAATAAAAAAGCTTAGATTAAAGGTCCCACACTGCTGTGCGCCTTTCGCGGTTATACTGACGCATGTTCATCCAGAATACCAGAATCATGTAGATAATAATAGGTGAACCCATTGTCAGAAAGCTTGCATAAATAAAAAACATTCTGATACGTCGTGTGGATAGACCGAATTTCTCTCCCATCCTTGTGCATACGCCAAAAGCCTGACTTTCGATGAAAAATTTAAACGGCATAAGGCAAAAATAAGAAATTTAGTTCTAACCTCAAAAGATTTTTTTGATAAAAATATTTTAAAACTTCAGAAAATTAAAAAAATTTATTTCAGAATATCTCTTGAAATAACCACACGCTGAACTTCAGAAGTACCTTCATAAATCTGTGTGATTTTAGCATCGCGCATCAGCCTTTCTACGTGGTATTCTTTCACATAGCCATATCCACCATGAATCTGAACAGCTTCTACAGTGTGCTTCATTGCCACTTCACTCGAAAAAAGTTTGGCCATGCTTGAAGCACGTCCGTAATCAAGATGCTGATCTTTCAACCAGGCAGCTTTAAGACACATATTTCTTGCAGCTTCAATTTCTGTAGCCATATCAGCTAGTTTAAACTGAATTGCCTGATGATTCATAATTTCAGTGCCAAATGCTTTGCGTTCTTTAGAATATTTTAATGAAAGTTCATAAGCACCACTTGCTATTCCCAATGCCTGGGCAGCAATACCAATTCTACCACCCGTAAGCGTGTACATGGCAAATTTAAAACCGAAACCATCCTCGCCTATTCTGTTTGCTTTAGGTACTTTTACATCCTGAAACATCAGCGAATGGGTATCAGAACCTCTGATTCCCATTTTATCTTCTTTCTTACCAATTACAAAACCTTCCCAGCCTTTTTCTACTATAAAAGCATTTATACCTCTGTGACCAGCAGCAACATCAGTTTGAGCAATTACAAGATAATAGGTAGCAGACGCTCCGTTAGTAATCCAGTTTTTTGTTCCGTTTAAAAGATAATAATCTCCCATATCTACCGCAGTTGTACGCTGTGAAGTAGCATCACTGCCGGCTTCAGGCTCACTCAGGCAAAAGGCACCATGAACTTCACCTTTTGCAAGTGGCACAAGATATTTTTGCTTCTGCTCTTCATTACCATAAGTTTCAATTCCCCAGCAAACAAGTGAATTATTTACAGACATAACCACCGAAGTTGAAGCATCTACTTTGGAAATTTCCTCCATTGCAAGTACATAACTTATTGCATCCATTCCGCTTCCGCCGTATTTTGGATCAACCATCATACCAAGAAAACCAAGCTCCCCAAGCTTTTTTATCTGCTCATAAGGGAATTTCTGTTCATTATCACGCTCAATTACTCCCGGCAAAAGCTCGGTTTGTGCGAAATCTCTTGCGGCTTGTTGTACAGCCAGTTGCTCTTCTGTGAATTGAAAATTCATAATTTTATTAAAGGCGCAAAATTAAAGTTATTTAGCGTAACAACAAACACACACTTCCAATTATATCAAAATGAAGATATTTTTACAAATCCTGTCGTTTTGCAGCAATTATTTTATTGTAAATGCGTTATATTTGTTATCCTTTATAAATGAAAATTCCGGGTAACATAAACAGTCTGCACGCCAGACTTGATGAATTTGTCAGAAAATATTACAAAAATCAGCTTATAAAAGGGCTGATACTCGCTTCGGGTGGACTTGTACTGGCTTTTCTTGCGGGTGCCCTTTTGGAGCATCTCGGCAGGTTAGGTACAGGATTCAGGGCATTTATTTTTTACGGATATATTGCTTTCGCACTTACAGTTATTGCAGTTTATATTGCTGTTCCGGTTTTCAAGTTGCTTAAAATGGGCAAAATTATAAGCCGTGTTGAAGCTTCAAAAATGATTGGCGCCCATTTTCCGGAGGTTCAGGACAAACTGTTAAATACACTTCAGCTAGAAGAACAATACAAATCATCCAACGAAAATATGATGCTGATGGCCAGCATTGATCAAAGAATTTTATCGTTAAGCCCTTTTAAATTTAATACAGCTATTGATCTCAGAAAAAATCTGAAATATGCGCGCTATGCAGCGGTTCCATTAGGACTCTTACTGATTATTCTTATTTTTCAATCAAATATTATTACAGGTTCTGCCAAACGAATTGTCAATTACGATAAGCAGTTTGAACAGGAAGCGCCATTTAAATTTAATCTTGTGAATAAAGATTTAAGCGTGGTTAGAAATTCGGATCTTCAGATTCAACTAAAAATGACCGGCAATATTCTTCCAAATGAAGTTACAGCTATAATTGATGGTAATCTGGTAAAAATGGAGAGGAAAGACAAACAGACTTTTATCTATGACCTAAAAAATGTTCAGAAAAATCATGATGTGCATTTTGCTTCAGGACAATTTAATTCAAATACTTACAAAGTAACTGTTTTACCGAATCCGGTTTTAATGAAGTTTGAAACCATTCTGAAATTTCCTTCTTACACAGGAAAACCCTCTGAGGTATTAAACAATACAGGCGACCTCACTTTGCCAGCCGGAACAACTGTTGAATGGAGGTTACAAACTAAAGATGTAGAGCAGGTTTCATTTGTTTTTGATGGAACGATTACGCCAACTGAAGTAAGTGAAGAAAAAAGCAGTTTATCAAGAAGATTTTTAAGGAGCAGTCAATATCTGATTCAGCTTGGCAACAGATATGTGCAAAGCAAAGACACTATAAAATATCGTGTAGAAGTGATACCCGATCGTTATCCTGAAATAAATGCTGAAAGCAAAAAAGACAGTTTTAATAATGACATGTTGTATTTCTTTGGAGGTATTTCAGATGATTACGGCATCAGGAACCTTCAGTTTCATTATAAATTTACAGCTTCAGAAAACAGGTCTAAACTCACCGGACCTGTTGGTTCTATTCCGGTAAAAACAAACGGAGGCACAGATCAGACATTTTATTACGATATTAATCTTCAGCAAATTGGTGTTGAACCGGGAGACGAACTGGAATATTATTTTGAAGTCTGGGATAATGACGGTGTTAATGGCAGTAAATCCTCAAGATCAGCTGTTATAAAATATGCGTCTGCTACAGAAAAAGAAATGAGTGAACAGGCTGAAAAAAGCAGTTCATCTATCAAACAAAAAATGGAGGAAGCTATAAAAGAAGCTGAAAGCATTCAAAAGCGAAGCCAGTCATTAAAGAAAGATCTTTTTGAAAACAAAACTCTCAGTTACGAGGATAAGAAAAAAGTGCAGGACCTTTTAAAAGATCAGAAAGAGCTTGAGAAAAAACTTGAAGAACTGAAGGATGAGAATAAAAATCTTAAAGAGCAGGAAAAAAATAAAGAGCTTGAACAGCAGCTTTTAGAAAAACAAAAACAGATTGATAAATTGTTTGAAGAGCTGATGACTCTGGAAATGAAAGAGCTTTTTAAAAAGCTTGAGGAGATGATGAAGCAGAACGACAAAGAAGGGATGCAGGAGCAACTCGACAAGATGAAGCAGAATGATAAAGACCTTCAAAAGCAATTAGACAGAGCGCTTGAGCAGTTTAAACAACTTGAAATCGAGAAAAAAATAAATGAGCAGGCAGACGCTTTAGAAAAGCTTGCGGAGAAACAAGAAGAGCTTGCAAAAAAAACAGAAGAGAAAAAAGAGTCTCAGGAAGAATTAAAGAAAGAGCAGGAAAAACTAGAGCAGAAATTTGAGGATATCAAAAAAGAACTTGACGATATTCAGAAAAAAAATGAGGATCTTGAAAATAAAATGGACCTCAAACCGGAAGAACAGGAAAAGCAGGAAGAATCCATTGATCAGAATATGGATGACAGCAAAGAAAACTTAGATAAAAAACAAAATAAAAAATCGAGTGACAAGCAGAAAAAAGCTGCTGAGGAGATGAAGGAAATGAGTCAGAAAATGAAAGAGAATCTGGCTGAGAATGAGGAGGAGAAAAAGGAA
>JACMRS010000198.1 GCA_014376345.1 Bacteroidia bacterium
GAATTTATGAGGCCAATAAAACTGTTGTTTATACTATTACTTCTTCTCAAGGTGGTGGTGCCGGTGATACCCTCTGGAACCTTGCTTTCACAGTCGGCGGCCAAAGCGCAGGCTGTACCAATGCAATAACTACAGCTCAGTTTATGATTATTGATGCTGTAGCTTTGCCTGTTACTTTAATTGAATTTAATGCTGAAGAACAGTCTGGTTACAACTATTTAAACTGGGTAGTTGCTGAAGAAGAGAACGTTCAGAAATATATTGTTGAATATGGTCATAACGGAAAAGATTTCGCTGTAGTTGCTGAAATTTCTTACGATGTAACAGCCGGATCAAGCTATTTTTACAATCATTTAGTTGCTGAAGATGTTGTTTCTTATTACAGATTAAGTGTTGCTGATATTAACGGAAATATCACTCCTTTAAGTCAGGTAAAAGGTGTAAACCAATCGATATTCAGTACTTTTAATATTTATCCTAATCCGGGTAAGGGAGCTTTTACTGCTAACTTTACTTCATCAAAACAATTGCCGGTAAGTTTTATAGTAACAGATGCTTTTGGTAAAACGGCAGCAACACTTGAAACACTTGCAGTTAAAGGTAATAATAACATTGTTTTCGATCTTGCAGGTAAACTGGAGAATGGCATGTATTTCGTAACTTATAATTACGGTACATCAAAAGGAACGGTTAAAATCAGTATTATTAATTAATAATAGAATGGCTGAAATACCCGGATTTATTGGCCCTGATCCTGCAATACTTTTAGAACTTGTTAAAATGCAGATGCCATTTGGGAAATTTAAAGGCGTTGTTATTTACAAGTTACCGGTTTCGTATTTAGAATGGTTTGCAAGAACAGGTTTTCCTGCGGGAAAGCTGGGAATGCTGCTTCAGACAATGCATGAAATAAAAATAAATGGATTGGAGTTCCTGTTAAAACCTCTGATTAAATAATCTGCAAACTTAAAGTCTGTTGCAGAATTTTTCAATTTCTTCAGGCAGAAACTGATGTTCAAGAGCTCTGATTTTCAAAGCAAGACTTTCGGGTGTTTCACCTTCATCAACAGTAATTTTATGAGTAGCTAACAATTCACCTTTGTCAAACTCCCCGTCTATAAGATGGATACTGATTCCACTTGTTTTTTCGTTATTCTCAATAACTGCCTTATGAACATGATGCCCGTACATACCTTTGCCACCGTACTTTGGCAGTAGAGATGGATGAATGTTAATGATTCTTTTCGGGAAATTATCTACAAGTATTTGAGGAATTAAAAGTAGAAATCCTGCCAATACGATTACATCTGTTTTTAACTCTCGGAGTCTGTCTATAATTTCATTGGTTTCGCTGAGCTGATGCTTCGTGAAAACACTTACAGGAATGTTATTTTCATTGGCATGTGTAATAACACCTGCTTTTGAATTATTTGTAAAAACAGCCGTAACTTTTACTGATTTGGAATGCTGGAAATAACGGATAATATTCAAAGCATTACTGCCATTGCCGGATGCAAAAATGACTATATTTTTCACAATTATTTAATGCTTAAAGCAATGGCTTCAATTTCTCTCAAATCGCTGAGTTTGGCGTTTTTACCGGGTTTGTAAACGAATCCTTCAAATGCAAAAACACTTTTGTTTATAGCGTTTTCTCTGATATATCTTACAAACGGGCCATAAACATCTGTAGCGCCTTTAACCGACCACCAGCCTCTCAGCATAAGATTCCTTGATCCATCATTCGAAGGGAGCAGTTGTAAGGTTCTTGCAGGAAAACGACTGCTGTTTGAAGTGCTTACATAAGTACCCGGAACTTCACCAAATGGAATATTTATTCTGTTGAAAGAATCGCGCATTCTAACAATATCTTTTTCAGAAAAACTGCTGTCAGAACTGAAATAACCATGAACTATTAATCCAATAGTGCGATCGCCTTGTTCTGCATTTTTAACGTCTTTCTGAAACCAGTAAAAACCATTGCCGCTTTTCATCAATTTATAATCTTTTGGAATACTCACACCAACACCGAATTCAACCTTAAATTTTTTGAAATATACACTGTTGGAAGAAGTGTCCGAAAACAGATTTTCATTCTCTGTTTTAAGTGTCATTGCACTCAGCATATCAAATAATGATTGCCTGTTTTCTGCTATTTTTCTACTGATATCTTTACTGTCTTTTCCGAAAATATATCCTACAACCTGGTGTTTTGCAAAGATATCACGCTTGAAAACAGGTGCTGAAGCAGAATTGTTTATAAGAATTTTTATACTATCTTTATTAAAGCCATCAAGCGCACTACCTAATATTTCAGAATTGCTTTCAGTTACAAGTACAAGTACATTTTTTTTTGTTTTAAAAGACTCTTCAAATTGCTCTGGATTTGGTTTTTCAATATTAAACCAGGGCTCGTTATCGGTAAGATATGGTACAGCAGATCCTAATAGTTCTGTAATAGTTTTAGATGTTTCAGAATTGGTTTGATCATCCGTAAAAATCACTAAGTCACCAACGGTTCCAGTAGCTTCAGGCAGGGTCTTTTTTTTGCAGCCGTAAACAAATATTACGGTACAAATTATCAGTAAATAACGCATTTAATTATTAACGGCTTTTGTATAGATTTTAATAAGAGTTCCTTTTGCTATTGCAGCATCTGATGAAGCTACAAAGTTTTCTGCTTTTGTTTTTTCAATATCCAGTTCTGCAAATCTTGAACAAATCGAATTGAGAGATGAATTGTCATTTTCCACCAGATAATAAAAGAATTTCTGATGACTTGGATTCACAACAGGGATACAGGTTTCACGGATTTCCTGAATTTTAATATTCTGTCCGGGTTTTATTTTTCCGCTGCGGATATGGTTCCATTTTTTAAGTTCAGAAACATTACAATCGAAACGGTTAGCAATTTGTCCAAGAGTTTCACCTTTACCTGCTTTATGATAATATGTATGAATTTCTCGTTTAATATAATCGTTTGGATCGAAAGTGTTGCCGCTGATAGCCATAATGCTGTCATGCATCTGTACAAGTTGCATGGCATCGCTGTAAGGCAATACAAGTGGATGAGACAATCCGCTGCTGCTGCTGCAATTTACAAATTGGGTTTTATAAGTAGAATTGTAAGCCTCAATAGATTCTGTACTGATACCAAGCACAGCAGAAATGTATTTAAAATGCATATCGCAGGTTAAAGGTACCTGTACCATCAGTTCTTCATTTTCTAATCTGTTATTGGTTTCATCACTTGCCGGAGAAAAATTCATCAGGAAAGCAGTTGCCAGAAATTTCGGAATGTAATTCTGAGTTTCTCTTGGCAGGTAGTTTTTTATTTCCCAAAAAGTTCTTTTACCCCCCGACCTTGTAATTGCTTTGCTTACGTTTCCCGGACCGCAATTATATGCAGCAATAGCAAGCAGCCAGTCACCGAATCGGTTATAATTACTTTGCAGATAATCGCATGCTTTTTCTGTTGATTTGTAAAGATCCTTCCGTTCATCTATCCAGTTATTTATTTCAAGATCCATCATTCTACCCGTTGCAGGCATAAATTGCCATAGTCCCATTGCACCGCACCATGATTCAGCATTTGGATTGAGTGCAGATTCAATAACAGATAAATATTTAATTTCTTGCGGAAGTCCTTTTTTATCAAGTACTTCTTCAAATATCCGGAAGTAAATATCTTTTCTGTCCGAAGCTTTTCTTAGAAAACCACTTGACGGATCTTTCATGTAACGCATCTGAAGACGCACTGCATCATTGAGTTTAAAAGAAATAATAGTACCGAGAGAAGCGCTGAGTTCATTAAACTGTTCTTCTGAAATAGAATTCACTTCATCCTGAGTCAGGTTTGCTTTTGCTTTGTCCGCATTACTGTGAAATAAACATTGAGTAAGGCTGTCAATTCTAGAAAGAGAATTTTTTTGAGCAATAGCAGGAGCAACCAATAAACCTAAAATTAAGGTAAGAAAGAGTGATTTGAAGAAACGATTTTTTATTGCCATACTTATTTAAACTTGTCAAAAATACAAGCTATTAACGCATTATGCAAACCTTTATTGCAGCAACGTTTGCAATTAAACTATTGTACTGTCTTGTATTATGAACGGTAACAATTAGAAATAAACGGGAATATTTTAATTATTTAAGCAGGTTGCAATTTCAAAGGAGTCAAAATAATTGTATTTTT
The DNA here is from genome assembly GCA_014376345.1 of Bacteroidia bacterium. Taxonomy (GTDB): domain Bacteria; phylum Bacteroidota; class Bacteroidia; order NS11-12g; family UBA955; genus JACMRS01. The sequence continues at coordinate 4,196 of JACMRS010000198.1, forward strand.
GTAAGACAACTAAACGGGAAAACATGTCTAAGAAAGGAATTATCACATTTTCAGAACTCGCACAGGAGGCAGCTCTTCAGCCGCTTGAACAAGTTGCCAGGATGAAAAAAAATGCTGAACACCTTTTTATTGGTATTCCACGTGAAATTACCTCTCAGGAAAACCGTGTTCCTTTAACGCCTTCAGCTGTTGCTTCATTAGTTAACAATGGTCATGAAGTGTGGATTGAATCGAAAGCCGGCGATGCATCGCATTTTTACAACAACGAATACAGTGAAGCTGGTGCGAAGATTATTAACAGTCATGAAGAAATTTACAAGGCTGATATTGTAATTAAAATTGAACCACCAACGGCAGAAGAGATTGAATATATGAGGCCGGATCAGATTCTCATTTCTGCTTTGCAGTTAGAGCAACTCGATCCAATTTTGCTAAACAGAATATTGCTTAAGCGTATAAATGCTATTGCATTTGAGTTTTTGCAAGATGATTCCGGTGCGCTTCCTTTTATGCGCACTATGAGTGAAATTGCTGGGCATGCCTGTATTATGCTTGCGTCCGAATGTCTTAATAATGCACATGGCGGAAAAGGCGAGTTATTGGGTGGCTTTACAGGTATTCCTCCAACACATGTTGTTATAATCGGTGCAGGAGCTGTGGGCGAATATGCAGCAAGAGCTGCAATTGGTCTTGGAGCTTGTGTGAAAGTGTTTGACAACGAACTTTACAGATTGAGAAGACTTCAGGAAAACCTCGGAACGAAAGTCTATACTTCTACTATTCAGCCTAAAATATTATCAGAAGCCCTGCGTACCTGCGACATTGCAATAGGTGCTTTGCGAGGCGAAAAAGGCAGAACTCCGGTAGTTGTAAGTGAGCAGATGGTTTCTAAAATGAAGCCCAAATCTGTAATCGTAGATATCAGTATTGATCAGGGTGGTGTGTTTGAAACATCAGAAGTTACAAATCATAAAAACCCGATTATCATTAGGCATGATGTTATTCATTATTGTGTTCCGAATATCACATCCAGAGTCTCAAGAACTACCAGTTATGCTTTAAGTAATATATGCACCCCATTATTAATGGATATGGCTAATTCAGGTGGTTTTTACGAATATATGAAAGAAGCTGCAGGTTCAAGACAAGGCATTTATGCTTTTAAGGGGAGTTTGTGCAATGCCTCACTAGCCTACAAATTCGGCATGAAAAGCAAGGACATAGATTTTCTCCTTGGCGCGTTTAGTTAATTACGAATTACGGTATTACGAATTACGGTATTACGAATTTTTTCAAAGATTATTTTTTTGCTAATTAATTCACAAATCACAAATCTTAAATCTCAAATTTTATCTACCCGTGGACAAACTGCCGTGTGCCCCTACAATTGAAATAATTCTCAAATAAAAGAGATGCGTTAATAATGAATCTCTACAAAATGACAAAATTTTAAAACTTTTCTTGATTGGTAATTAGTTTCTTAACTGCATTCTGTAATAACGGAATACCGTTAACAGAATTTTGTTCAAAATGACAAATCCTCAAATCAGAAATTCTCCCCCTAGGGTTTTTTCTTGCTTTTGTAATCGCCTCTTTTCCAGGCTTCGAAAAACTGTGCCCAGGCAAAAGGATTTAATAGATTGATTGGAGGTGTCTGACCGGCGTAATAACGCCTTTGAGCCTGCTGCATCATATAGTTCCTGAAATTTTCTGAGCCGTCCATACCCATTTTAGCGGCATTTTCTTTCAAAACTTCACGATCAAGATTTTTGCGGGCTCTTTCTAGTCCGTCATCAGGCACTTCGGTTACAATAAAAGCATGATCGAAAGTTGCACGTGATGGCAATGCCCACCAGCCTGTTTCTTTTTTAATAATAAATGTATCCGACTCACGGGTCATAAGCTTTATTATTGAATATTTATAGCTGGATAACGTATCCGGTATAACAATATAAGATGTTTCAAATTCAACATGAGAAAACTGAATAGTATCTCCTTTTGAAGCAACGAAAGAAAAATAACCTTCGAGATTTGAATAATCACCAGTCCCTTTGTTTCTGATCCAGATATTAGCAAATGGAATGGGATTGATACTGTCTGCAGTTAATACAAGTCCTGTAAACTGAATCAGGTTAGAGTCTTGTGCCTTTAAACCTGCAGCAAAAGCCATCAAGAGAATTCCGAAAATTAGTGACTTAAGTTTCAAATCGTTTTAGTTTATTTACAAATATAGCAGATTTTTAAATAATAACACCTGCTAATATCGTTAAAATTACTATAACCAATGGTGGAATTTTTTTAAATGAAAGTAAGCCAATAGTTAATGCCATCACTACAAGATTAGAAATTATAAGTGGTCCTGTATTAGTAAGCATTGGCATTATCATAAAACAGGCGGCAGACCATACCAGTCCGATTGCGACTGCAATAATTCCATCAAGCGAGCGGTTTACTATCGGATAAAGTTTGAGTTGGTTCCAGATTGGATACACAAAAAATATCATCAGTGTGCCTGGTAAAAAAATCGCGATAGTACCGACAGCACAGCCTATCAATTGTCCAAACGTATTATATCCCAGAGTTTTCATAGCCAGGCCATTGGCATAAGTTGCCAGTGAAAATGTCGGTCCGGGTACTGCTTGCAGCAAACCCAATCCGGTATTGAATTCAGCTAAAGTAAGATATCTTTTTTGTCTGAACTCCACAAACTCAGTTAGAATCATAGAATACAACACATTTCCGCCTCC
>JACMRS010000020.1 GCA_014376345.1 Bacteroidia bacterium
GAGAATCCTCGTGTGTAAGTATCTGGCCATTTGCTACTGCAATGCCTGATATAAATAAAACTGTTAAAATTATTTTTTTCATGTAACCTGATTATTGAAAGCTGAAAAGGTAACCATTTCCTTTAATTAATTTAATATGTACCGGTTTATTAGGATTCTCACAAAAGTGTTGCCTGAGGTTGTAAATAAATGTATCTACTGTTCTAGTATTAGGTACTTCATTATAATATTCCCATACATGCTTCAAAAGCTGTTCCTTGGTAATAATTTGTTCGGGATTTGAAGTGAAATATTTCATGATTATCCATTCTTTTTTGTCAAGGGTAAACTCTCCTTTAACTCCAAATGCCTGATAGCTATCAAAGTTAATCCAGCATTTGCCAAATTCTACACATTCATTTTTTGTTTTAAATGGTTTTGTCAGCTTTCTTACTCTCAAAAGTAATTCTTTAAGATTGAAAGGCTTCTGTAAATAATCATCACCTCCCGCTTTAAGTCCTTCTACCCGGTCTTCAGCTCTTCCTTTGGCGGAAAGAAAAAGTATGGGTGTCATGATTTTTTCAGATCTAAGCTTTTTGCAAAGTGTAATTCCACACATATTTGGCATCATCACATCTAATACAATGAGATCCGGTTGAAAGCTGATTGTTTTTAAATAACCGGATTCGCCACAATTGGAAACAGCAACCTCAAAATTTTCAGCAGACAAATTAATGCTGAGGAGCTCCTGCATGTGAGGTTCATCATCAATAATCAATACTTTTGCCTTTGACATTTTCTGAAATTATTATTCTACCCAGTCTGCAATAAAAAGATTCGTATCTCTTGTCCCGTAATTATTTCTGTTACTGCTGAATGCTAATTTTTTTCCATCGGGAGAAAACATTGGAAAAGCATTGAAATTACTTTGTGTTGTTATCGGTTCTAATCCTGTTCCATCAGTATTTATGCAATATAGCTGAAATTCATAACCGCGTTTTGAAGCATGATTAGAAGAAAATATTATTTTGTTTCCTTTAGGTGTGTAGAAAGGTGCCCAGTTTGCTTTTCCGAGATGAGTGATTTGCTTATGGTTTGTTCCATCTGAATTACACGTGTAAATTTCCATATCTGTAGGCGCTACAAGTCCCATCCTGAGTAGTTCCTTGTATTCTGCAACAGCTGTGTCGCCAACCGGTCTTGAAGAGCGGTAAACTATTTGCTTTCCATCAGGTGAAAAAAATGCACCACCATCATATCCAAGTTCGTTTGTAATCTGCTTAAGATTACTTCCGTCAATGTTCATGGTCCATAGCTCAAGGTCTCCACTTCTGGTACTTGTAAAAACTATCTTATCACCATTTGGAGAAACTGTTGCTTCAGCATCATATCCGAAGGTGTCAGTAAGCTGCCTGATAATTTTGCCGTTTAAATCTGATACATAAATATCAAACTCAGGAAATATTCCCCATAAATATTTTTTACCAGGAGAATAGGCAGGTGCATTAGGGCAGGTGTCCTGAAATTTATGAGTTGATGCAAAAAGTATTTCTTTATTGCGCGGAAGAAAATACGAACATGTGGTTCGTCCTCTGCCTGTGCTTATCATAGGTGGCTTATAGGTTGAATCTTTTTTAGCCTTGCTGATCTCAAGATTAAAAATCTGATCACAGCTAACTCCCCATTTTTTGTTATTGCTTTGAAAGCTCAGGTTTTTATTGTCGAAGCTGAAATAGGCTTCGGCATTATCGCCTCCATGGGTTAGCTGGGTAATGTTTTTAAGATGTCTTTCACCTTGGGCAAAAGCTGAAGTTGATACGCAAAGCGCAATTGTAATGATTTTTAAATTTTTCATGCCTGTTGTCAGGGGTTGTCTGTTTTTTAATTTACTGATCTGTGAAATTCCCAAAATTCTTTCCGTCCGAAGTTGATAATAATATTCTTTTGCTGGAAACAATACAAATCGAATTTGCTGCAAAAAATAATAATTGAATTTTCATCTCGCTGCAATATTGAAGGGTTACACATAATGTTTTTATAGTTTCTGATAATCAAAACAAGGGCTTCCTTTAACCCCTTTTATATTGTAAAAGTCAGTAAAATGAAGTTTGTAAATGTCGCCGGAAGCGTCTTTAATAAGATAAGTAATATTGCTGTTTATAACATATTTGGACTGCGTAAGATTAAAATATTTCCATTCGAAACCGATCGTATTTGCAGATGAAGAATAGGTTGCGGTAAATGCATCATCTTTTGATATTGATTCAAAGGGCTTATTTGAAATTTTTGCAATGCTAATACCCTGATCCCTGTTTGAGAGCCCACCTACCACATAATATGGAGTAATGGGATTAAGATTATAATAAATATGTCTGTATCTGGTAAGTATAATGTCCCAGCCGTTTCTTTCAGGGGAACAACTTACAGTTGATTTTTTGGCAAAAGAATAATATAGCAGACCTTTATTCCCTGATTTGTTTATGGTAACCGTTTCAGGGTTTCCGGAACTGATAGGAGCATACATAAAAGTATAGGAATTTTCAGTATTAGTAATGATCCTGAACTTAATATATCTTTCAGCAGCTTTTATTCCAAGGTCTATTATGTAAATCCCTTCTGTGCTATCCTGCCATTTTCCAAAGGCTGAGCTGTCGCGATCGCCGTTAGGATTATCCCATTTCCACTTAATAGAACCAGCATCAACGGGAAGTTCCCAGCTGGTTTGTCTGCTATTTCCAACCTGTATTTCATTTCCACCGTTTATATAAATTCCGTATCCGGTTACAGTGTTTTCAAAGGCAATATCCCATGTGTTTAATGCATAGGTTTCTATATGTGCATCAGACAGCCGAAAATAAATTACACTATCATAATTTTCACCTAAAGTAAGAGACTCGGAAAGTGTGCTTCCTGCCGGTGGAAGAGTGAATGGCTTCTCTTCTCTGGTGCAACTGCAAAAGGCAATTGCACTTAGAATCATTATGAAAAATAAATTCTTAGCGCGCATTTGATTGAAGCATAAACTTTAAAGATAGAAAATAGAACCTTCCCATTCCTATTGGCATACTTCCGCCCCCTGAATGGGCACCGCCACTGCTTACAATATTGATATTGCGCAGGTCGAAAAGGTTTTTAGCGCCTGCTACAATTGTTATCATGTTTTTGGGCATGAAAGATTTTTGAATGCTTAGGTCAGCCATATTGTAAGCAATCACTTTGCTTTGTGAGGTTGTTCCGTCGCTGTTAATTACATACTGTGGCACACTTCCGTTATGCTTGAAAAATAAATTAGCGCCCCATTTATATTTATCATTATAATAACCGATTGTTCCGTTAATTTCACTTGTGTAATTATATCTCGGTAGGTTGTGATAACTGTATTCATAGTTCTGCCTGCCCATTCTGGCATACCCTAAAGAAAAAGAAACACGTTTGTATTTAAGCGAATTCTCAATCGTAAAGCCATGAGTCTTGTAATTGCCGATATTAAGATAAGTGTAAAGTTGTGTATTGGCGTCCAGCAATCCTAGATCTATCAGGTTCTTCATTGTGTTATAATATCCTGAAGCGTTTATGCCCACTAATATTTTCCTGATGGTTTTGTTAAAAGAAATGTTGATGTTGAAATTATCAGAATGCTCTGCTTTAAGATTTTCGTTGCCTTTAATATTGTGGTTTATATCCACAAAGAAAAGACTCAGTTCTTTCAAAGTAGGTGCCCTGAACCCTCTTCCATAAGATCCTTTAATATCGATATTTTTTGTTAAAAAATACTTGAAATTAAAAGAAGGAATAACAGGTGCACCATAGCGGTCGTTATAAATAAAACGAAGTCCGGGTTTTAATATCAGTTTCTTTGTAATATTCCAGTCTATAGTTGTAAAAGCGGCGTAATCCTGAATTTGCTGTCTGTTGTTTTCAAGCCGGTCTCCAGTGCCGGTTTCAATATTAATATCATAGCCGGATTGAATAGTAATCTTTTTGCCGACAGATGTTTTGTAGATACCACGAGCCATCACAAGATAAAATTTGCTTGTATCCTGATCTGCGTTTCCAGTCATTTCATCTTGTATAGTCAGAAGATCTCTTCGGTACCTGTTCTTCATTCTTTCATATACAGAATAAGAGTTTGTTAGCGTAATATTTCTGTTTTTCCCAAAATTGATATCAGTAAAAAGTGTATTGTTAAATCTTATTGTTTTGAAGTAATCGTCAAATGCATAAGCCTGCACACTGTTAACTACAGGGACATTTTTAGAAGTAATTAATTCGTTGAAATACTGACTGCTAAGCTTGAATGAAATATTTTTTAAAGTATAAGAATAGCTTGTGTTTAAGTTGTTCTGGTTTTTTGGCTTCCATTGCATCCATCTCAACTTTGAATCTTCATTTTCGGAGTAACCATTAAAAATATTTTTATTAGCATCCACTCTTAATGAGCTTCTGTTTTTTTTCACTGAAAAGCCGACATTGGTATTAATAGTTCCTACAGTTTCATAATAGTTACTATAGTTAAATGTGTTTTGTTTAATGTTCTTTTTAGATATCAGGTTAATTACGCCTCCTAAAGCGTCAGTCCCATAAATAGTACTCATGGGCCCTTCAATAATTTCAACTCTTTCAATATTTGACAGATTAATCTGGCTTAGGTCTAACTGACCGTCTAATCTGCCTATAATTGGCACACCGTCCTGAAGTATTTTAATATTTTGTCCGCCAATCCCCTGAATACTTAACGAGCTTCCAAGAATATTGTCAGTTGATATTCTGATATTAAGCTCAGTCATAAGCAGGTCTTTAAGATTAATTGCGGCGCGGTTTGCAATTGTTTTTGCGTCAATAATCTTGATTTTTTGTACTGATTTGCTCATAGAGCTCTGTGTAGACTGGCCTGTAATGACAACTTGGTCAAGGATAATGGTTATAGGTTTTAATTTAACAACAGTACCTTCAGTAATTGTTACTCCTTTAAGGTCGTAAAAGAGTTCTGAATAAACTGTTGCTATACATGTTTTGCAATCTACAAGAAAAACATACCCGGAGTCGTTGGTGCTTACAACCTTCTTTTTATCCTTGACTGTATAAGTAACAACAGCTCCGTCTATGACTGTTCCTCGTTCTTCATCTATAATTCTTGCCGTTACCTGCCCGCACAGTTGTTGCGAGCAGAATAACAAAGCAATAAATATAAATGATCTCATAATCTTAAATCTTTTTAAAAGACTGATTAGTTTTTAATGAATTTAGAAATGTACATTTTGTTGTCAGCAAATGCTTTTATCATGTATACACCTGGTGCAAGAGTGCTTACCGGCATAGCAATCTGAATAAAACCAGATTCGTTCACAATCTTAGTGATCATAGTTTTACCTGTAATATCAGTAATTTCACATGATGTAATATTCTTATTGTCCATTATAACAGTTACAGTTTCAGAAGCCGGGTTAGGATAAACGCTGATGAAGTTGTTTTTTTCAAAACTGTTTACAGAAGAAGTATTAGTGAATACTCTAGTAGAATTAATAGTGGTTTTACCGGTAGCTGAATAGAAATTATCAGTGAAAGTAATTTTATAAATATCACCTTTAATATTTTTTACAAAATAGGCAAGGCTGTCATCAAGATAATATTGGAATGTAGCATTATTAAGCAATTTCCAGTTTGAACCGATCGTGCTGATATTAGTTTGGAATTTGTTAAGGTAATTTAAATAATCTACTGTTCCTGTGTCAACTTTTGAAGCTTTTGCCGCTGTTACACCATAGTTCTGAAGAATGCCCGTCACTTGGTAATAAGTGTTTGTACCGGGTTGTAAACCGTAATAGCGTCCAAGAACAAGATCCCATTTTGTGTTATCAGGTTCACGGTTTATCGCTACATTGTTTCTCATAGAATAATATGCAAAATTTCTTTTTTGATAGTTAGTCATATCTAAAGTAACGCTGCTATCAGCTGAACCATCAAGATTTGAATATCGGAATTTCCAGATTTTAACACCACCTGATGATTTTACCTGTTGAATCCAAAGTTTTTTAAATGAAGTGTAGTTTGGATAAGTTCCGAAACCTACAAGATAAAGTGAGTCGCCATCTATTTGACCTGATGAATTATAAACTCCCCAACCGTAGCGTGGGTGAAGTTCCGGACCATGGTTAAATGCACCTTTATCCCATGCTGTATCACTGTTAATTAATTCTGCATTTGATTTCCATCCGGTTGTATCGAATGTTGACCAGTGAGCGATACCACCTTTGCGGTATGGATGAATATGTACACCATTTGAATGATTGGCTGTAATTCCATAAAATCTGCCGTCGAAATTACCCGGAGCAGAAAAGCCAAGATCCCAGTTTCTAACCTGAGCGCTGTCGATAACACCATTTTCAACACTGTAATAAACTTCATTTTTATATGAAGGTGATCCAGAGCCCATAATCAGCACATCTGTTCTTTTCTGTTGTGCATTTGCCTGACTCATTACAAGCAAGCCGAGAGTGAAAGTAATTATTTTGTTCATTATGATTTGTTTTTTTAATTGCCGCAAAAGTATTATTTATAATTGTTCTAAATTGTCATATTTTGCGTTCTGACATAAGTTTGACATTGAGCTGTTTTGTTCCCTATTTGTCCTGAATTTTTAAGATTGGTTAATGTAAACCTGATCTTGTATTAACTGCGACAACGTAAAACACATAATTAAATTAAAGTGAAGTTTTAAGATTCTGCATTATGATGCCTTTAATTTTTACTGCTGTTTCCTTATCACCTTCCGGCTTTAAGTTATAAATATCATTTAATGCAAACAGAGATTCATACAGTGCTCTGTCGTTTATTATTTCGATATTGTTATTTGAAGCATAAATTTCTTCCCAAACTGTTCTTACAATTTTCCAGTAACCTTTATTTTTGTCCCACCAATTTATTGCCACATTACATCGGGATGTCTCTACGCGTTTAAATATTTCATATCCTTTTTCAATAGTAAGCAGGCTGTCTGATTGAGCGCGGATTATTTTTTTATTGTCCTGCTCAAAAACAATATTGTTGTCTTCTATCATCAGCCTGTTTCTGCGGTTTAAAACGTTGTAATCATTTCTGTGGGTAAACTCTCTGCGGGGTAGGGGAGCATCTGCTTGACTTTCCCAATACCACGCAGATTCAAGTTGCCTCCAGTTGCCAACACTTTGGTACCTTAGCGCATCTGATACTTGGTAAACTTTTTGTGTCCAAGAATATTCATTATCTGTTGCAGGTTTTTTTTCCTTATGCCACTGGTTGTCTTTGGTATAGGTAAATAAAGTTCCTCCGCCTTTGGTCCAGTCTTCACGCCAGTGTTTTATTATCAAGCTGTCATTAACAATAAGGAGGTGCTGAAGCATAATAGCAGCATCTTTTTCTTCCAAAACCACATATTCTAATCCGTTTGCTTTATAAGGCTCATGCAGTTTATAAGAGGTGTCTGAGGTATAGGTTTCATGATAATCAAATGAAACTTCAAAGCAGCCTGCCAGTTTGGTAATTTGTTGTTTTTGCTGAAGCTGAGATAATTTAGTCTGACAATTTGCAGATGGAATCAATGCAAATGCGATTAAGAAGGCAGAAGTGATTTTTAACATGTTATTTATAATGTTTCTAAATAAGCTGCGAAAATATAA
>JACMRS010000199.1 GCA_014376345.1 Bacteroidia bacterium
GAAAGTTATTTTCTGGAAACTAATAATCCTATTTTACACGGTGAAGCAATAGCTGCAGGAATTATTGCAGAAGCCCACATCTCTGTTTTGCAAGGTATTCTATCAATTGAAGAGTATTCAGAAATCAAATTATTTTTGAAATCTAAATTTCCGACACTCAATTTATCAAAAGCAAGTATCAGTGAAATTATTGAATTGTGCAGGCATGATAAAAAGAATGATTTAGCAATCAGGTACATCAGATTAAAAGCAATTGGTAATGCTGAATATAATATTGTAATCGATGAAAATGTTATCAAAGAAAGTTTACTAAACTATATTAAATCATGAAAAAATTTATCGCCATTTTCGCCGCATTCGCAATTGTAACTGCATTCCTTAGTTCATTCAATTTTCCTTTAAAATTAACTAAATCCCAATTTAAATTTAAAAATACAACAAGCAATCAATACCACACAGGCGACCTGATATTTCAGACAAATACTGCCGGACAGGGAATGGCTATTCAGATTGCAACCAAATCTAAGATTACACACGTAGGAATGATCTGCGTTAAAAATGGAGAGAATTATGTGTATGAGGCCAACGGACCTGTGAGTCTTACCCCTCTTAAACAATTTATATCTCACGGATCAGGAAATCATTTTACAGTAAAAAGACTTAAGAATGAAAGCGTTTTAAACGACTCTGTCAGAAGCAAAATGATCACTATTGCAGAAACCTATATTGACAAACCTTATGATATTTGGTTTGGGTGGAATGATGATTACATTTATTGCTCGGAACTGGTTTGGAAAATTTATAAAAATACCTCAGGAATAGACATCGGCAAACTACAGAAGCTTAAAGAATTTGATCTTACAAATCCTATTGTTAAAAGTGTGGTGACAGAACGTTACGGCACAAATATTCCTTATGACGAAACTGTAATTTCACCCGCTGCAATTTTTAATTATCCTGATTTAATTATTTTAGAAACTAAATAAATGAATCTGAGCATTGAGTATAAAAAACATGGCAATGCTAAAGCTTTTATTAAACTTCCTTTTTCTAAAAGCATTGCAAACAGATTGCTTATACTCAAACATCTTTATGCTCATAATCTCGAAATAAAGAATCTTCCTGATTCTAATGATTCTTTAATTTTAAAAAACCTTCTTGAAAATATTCATTCAGAAATGAATGCCGAAGATGCCGGTACTGCATATCGTTTTCTTGTGGCAATACTAGCAGTTACAGAAGGCACTTTCAGACTTTCGGGCACTGAAAGAATGCACGAAAGACCGGTTAAAACACTTGTTGACGCACTTAAAAAACTTGGTGCATCAATTGAATATGAAAACAAAAATGGTTTCCCTCCTCTTATTATTAATGGTAAAAAAATTGAAGGCGGAACTGTTACCTTAACCAATCCTGAAAGCAGTCAGTTTATTTCTGCATTGATGATGGTTGCGCCTTTATTCCATTCAGGAATAGAAATCAAAATTGAAGGGAAACATCCTTCAGAACCTTATTCAAAAATTACATCAGAACTGATGAATCAACTGGGATTTAAGGTGATCCATTCAGGAAATAAAATTGTAGTTGATCCATATATTCCTGAAAAATTTCCTGAATACTTTTCTGTCGAACAAGACTGGAGTTCTGCAGTTTATTTTTATTGTCTTTCAGCATTGATTCCGGAAAATATTATCCTGACAGATTTAAAAAAGGAGACATTACAAGGAGATGGAAAATATTTAAATCAGCTTCCATCAACAGAAACTAAAGAAGGATTAGTAATTGAAAAATCTAGTTTAAATCAAACAATGTTTGAACTTGATTGCAGTAACATTCCAGATCTTGCTCTGCCAATAATCGTTCTAAATTCAATATTAAAAATTCCTTCATTTTTTACCGGTCTTGAAAGTTTAAAAATAAAAGAAAGCAACAGAACTGAGGCAATAGCAACTGAACTTCAAAAATTAAACATTCGTTTTTATGAAGATGGGAAAGGCTGGCGTCTGGATCCTATCAATCTTAAATTTAAAGAAAATATTAAATTCAAAACTTATAATGACCATCGTATAGCAATGTCTTTGTCAATGTTTGCTGTACTTGGCAAAATTATTATTGAAGATGCAAGTGTTGTAAAAAAATCTTTCCCGCAATACTGGCAGCAACTTGAAAATCTTAACTTTGCAATCGAACAACAATAACTGATGAGCAATTCACTGGGAACAATATTTAAGATTACTAGCTTTGGAGAAAGTCATGGACCATCTGTTGGGATAGTAATTGATGGCTGCCCTGCAGGATTGTATATTGACGAAGATTATATTAATTCAAGACTTGCAAAAAGAAGACCGGGACAATCAGCTATAACTACACAGCGCAAAGAATCTGATAATTGCAACATAATTTCAGGCGTTTTTGAAAACACGAGTACCGGAGCGCCTATTTGCATTTTAATTGAAAACAATGACCAGCGATCAGTTGATTATGATGAACTTAAAAATATCATAAGGCCAGGGCATGCAGATTATACCTATAATCAGAAATACGGCATTCGTGATTACAAAGGAGGAGGTAGAAGCAGTGCAAGAATTACGGCAGGATGGGTAGCAGCTGGTGCAATAGCAGAGCTTTTATTAAAACATAAATTTCCTGAGCTTTCAATAAATGCTTATGTATCGCAGGTTTATAATCTTGCAATGACAAAGCCGCATATTTTCAAACCAGAGGATATTGATTCAAACATTGTAAGGTGTCCGGATAAAGAACTTGCAAAAAAAATTGAAGCACTTATTCTTAAAACAAAAGAGGAAGGTGATAGTGTTGGCGGAATTATTAGTTGCAATGTTGAAGGCTGTCCTGCAGGATTGGGAGAGCCGGTTTTTAATAAATTACAGTCGGCACTTGGAAAAGCAATGCTCAGTATTAATGCTGTAAAAGGTGTTCAATTTGGAGATGGTTTTGATAGTGCGTCTAAAAAAGGATCCGAATCAAATGATTCTTTTTTGGCAGGATCATTAAAGAATATTACTGAAACAAACAGTTCAGGAGGTATGCTTGGAGGTATCAGCAATGGGATGCCATTATTTTTTGAAGTAGCTTTTAAGCCGGCTTCAACAATAGCATTACCTCAAAATACAGTTGACTCTTCAGGAAATCCTGTTATACTCAAATCTCAGGGCAGGCACGATCCTTGTGTTGTTCCCAGAGCAGTACCAATAGTTGAAGCGATGACAGCCATAGTACTTGCAGATATGCATTTGATGTCATATTCAAACCATATTTAACGGATATAGACAGACATTTCCGGAAAAATTCGTTATTTTTGATGAAATTTCGAATTAAAATTAATGAAAAGATCCATTTTATTTATTGCTTTTGGCATAATATCCTTTGGTTCGCTTAAATCACAATGTTTGAGCGACATCATAAACAAAGAAATTCAATCTAAATTTAAAGGTGCTGAGACTGAAGAACAAGAGTTTTACAAAAATGTTCAACCTGTTTCTTCTACAAAAAGAGCTGCTATTCTTAAAATTCCGGTAGTTTTTCATGTGATTCACACAAACGGAACTGAAAATATTTCTAAAGAACAAATAGCAGATCAGATGAGGATTTTAAATCTTGATTACAGTATGACTAATACAAATTTATCTAGTGTAAGAAGTATTTTTACCGGTGTAATTTCAAACATGCAGATTCAGTTTGAGTTAGCTAAAATTGATCCAAACGGAAATTGTACAGATGGTATTAACAGGGTTTACAGCACTGCACATGTTGATGCCAGAGATAACGTAAAAGCTGTTGCAAGATGGGACATGACTAAGTATTTGAATATTTGGGTTGTAAGCTCAATCAACAGTGACGGTGCTGATGGCATAGTACTTGGTTATGCTCAGTTTCCAAGCACTTCTAAATTCAGTCCGAACACTGATGGAGTTGTTGTAAGATCTGATTATATAGGTTCAATCGGAACCAGCGATATAATTAAAGCCGGGCGGGTACTTACCCATGAAATAGGACATTGGCTTGGGTTATTTCATCCATTTCAGGGAGATTGTAATGTTTCACAAGGTGATTATTGCTTAGACACTCCCCCTGTTACCGGAACATTTACAAATGCTTATTGCAGTCCAAGTACTAATTCTTGCAAAAATGACAATCCTGATCTTCCCGATCAGTTCGAGAACTTTATGGATTATGCACGCGGCGAATGTCAGGCGATGTTTACTATCAATCAAAAAGACATTGCAAGAAATGTGATGGAAGGTGCTACTTATAGTTTCAGAAAAAATCTTTGGTCGAATGCTAATCTGATAGCAACCGGTCTTTCAAGTGGCTCTGCGGCTCCACAGGCTAATTTTACAAGTACTAAAAGATTTGTATGTGTTGGAGACCCAATAACATTTTTTGATGAAAGTTGTAAATCTCAGCCAACTTCAAGACAATGGACATTCACCGGTGCTTCAACTACAAGCACTAATCTGCAACAACCAACTATTACTTATTTAAAAAGCGGTACTTATAAGGTATCATTAACAGTTAGTAACAGCAATGGAAACGACACCAAAACCGAAGAGGATTATATAGATGTGAGACCTGCAGTAGCTAATAAAAAACCGGCAATTATTCAGGGTTTTGAAAATCCGAATTTTGAAGGGGATGATGGTTGGTATATTGTAAAAAATGCACCTAAATACTGGCAGCTTACTAACAACGCATTTGAAGGAACAAACGCATTATACTTGCCTCTTGATTCAAATGTTACAGAAGGACAGCGTTTTCAGTTTGAAACAGTGCCAGTAGATTTAAGGACACTTAAGGGTACATCGCCTAAATTATCTTATATGGTTGCTTACGGAAGAATTACTTCAAACGATGTAACAGAAAGGCTTCGTATCTATATTTCAAGGGATTGCGGCACTACCTGGGAACAAAAATATATGTCTTCGGGATCCGGCCTGGCGAGTGTTAACACTTACAAATATCAGTTTATACCAAATTCTCCATCACAATGGAAAAGAATTAGTTTCTCATTGAGTTCTTTCGAGAATGACAGCAATATCATGTTCAGATTTGAAGTAGAAGCAGGTAGCGGAAATCCTGTATTTATTGACAATATTAACATCAGTCAGTATTTTACCGGAGTTGATGAAATTAGTACTCAAAATATAATTTCAGTGTATCCAAACCCATCAGAAGGGAAAGCAACTTTGTCATACACAGCGGAACTAGCTGAAAAAGATTTTTCTGTTGAGCTTTACGATGTTACAGGAAGACTTATTGAAAACATAACAAAAGAAGGCATTGAGGCCGGTGAGCACAAGTTTGACATCTCACGAAAAAGCCTTCCTTACGGAATCTATCTGATAAAAATTAAAACAAGTAAGCAAGTTATCAGTAAAAAGGTCATATTTGCGAACTAAAATTTTATAAATTAATAATGACTAAAAACCTGGTAATAGTTGAGTCGCCTGCAAAAGCAAAAACAATTGAAAAATTTTTAGGTAAAGATTTTACAGTAAGATCAAGTTATGGACATATAAGGGATCTCGATAAAGGAGATTCTGCTATTGACGTTAAAAATAATTTTGCACCCAAATATGTTGTTTCTCCTGATAAGAAGAACATCGTTACTGAACTGAAAAAATTAGCAAAAGAGTCTGAAATGGTATGGTTAGCATCGGACGAGGACCGCGAAGGAGAAGCTATTTCCTGGCATTTATTTGAAGTACTCGATCTTAAACCAGCCAATACAAAAAGGATTGTTTTTCATGAAATTACAAAGCCGGCAATTGAAAATGCTATCAAAAATCCAAGAGATATTGACAAAAATTTAGTTGATGCTCAGCAAGCAAGGCGTGTTTTAGACAGACTTGTAGGATTTGAACTTTCTCCGATACTATGGAAAAAAGTAAAACCCTCTCTTTCTGCAGGTCGTGTTCAATCTGTAGCAGTAAGGCTGATTGTGGAAAGAGAAAGAGAAATTAACAATTTCAATGCCACATCAGATTATAAAATTACAGCCCAATTATCAAAAGAGGGTGACAGCAAAATTATAAAAGCTGAGTTACCACAGCGTTTTAAAACTAAAGAACAGGCAGAAGCATTTCTTCAGAGTTGTGTTTCAGCATCTTATGCAGTAGATCATATTGAGGTAAAACCGACTTTCAGAAAGCCGGCAGCACCTTTTACTACTTCAACATTACAACAGGAAGCCAGCAGAAAACTTGGTTATCCGGTTGGTAAAACAATGCTTCTTGCACAAAAACTTTACGAAGCAGGCTTTATAACATACATGAGAACAGATTCTGTGAATTTATCTCAAACTGCTATTAAGGGTGCTGAAGCTGAAATTAAAAATGCTTATGGAGACAAATTTTCTGAGCCTAGAAATTTCACAACAAAAACTGCAGGTGCTCAGGAAGCACACGAAGCAATAAGACCAACCTATTTTAACGAACATACTATAAGTGGTGATGCTCAGGAAAAAAGACTTTACGAGCTTATCTGGAAAAGGGCAATTGCTTCTCAGATGGCAAATGCTGAACTCGAGAAAACAGTAGTAGATATAGCTGTATCAGGTATTAGTCAAAAACTAAGGGCTGAAGGTGAAGTACTTAAATTTGAAGGTTTTCTTAAAGTTTATCTTGAAGGTAATGATGACGATGAAGACGAAGGTGAAGAAAATGCCGGCATGCTTCCACCGCTTAAAGTGAATGAAAAACTCAATTTGTTGCAGATGGTTGCTGAGCAGAAATTCTCAAGAGCTTCTCCCCGTTATACTGAAGCAAGTTTGGTTAAAAAACTTGAAGAACTTGGAATTGGAAGACCATCAACTTATGCGCCAACAATTTCTACTGTTCAAAAACGAGGTTATGTTGTACGCGAAAACCGCGAAGGCAAGGTAAGAGAATACAATATTATCACATTAAAAAATGACGCTATTTCAGCGCGTGTTGCTTCAGAAAATACAGGTGCAGAAAAAAGTAAATTATTCCCTACAGATATCGGCTCACTTGTTACTGATTTTTTAACTGAGCACTTTGGATCGATTCTCGATTACGGATTTACTGCTTCGGTTGAAAAAGAATTTGATGATATTGCTTCAGGATTAATAGGCTGGGAAAAAATGATTGACCGTTTTTACGGACCCTTTCATGCAACGGTAAATAAAACTCTTGATACTGCAGAACGCGTAAGCGGTGAGCGTGAACTTGGAAAAGATCCGGTTTCAGGATTAAAAATTATAGGAAGGATCGGAAGATTCGGCCCATTGGTTCAGATTGGAGAAACCACTGAAACAGAAAAAGCAAAATTTGCAAGTTTAAGACCCGGTCAGAGTTTAGATACAATCACTCTTGAGCAGGCTTTGGATCTTTTCAAAATGCCAAGAGAAGTAGGGACTTTTGAAGGAAACACAATATCTGCAGCAATTGGCAGATTCGGACCATATCTGAAATTTGACAAATTGTTTATATCAATTCCAAAAGATAAAGATCCATTTACAATCAATGAGGAAGAATCTGTTGAGCTGATAAAAGCAAAACGTATAGTAGAAGCTGAGAGACTTATTAAAACTTTTACTGAAGATGCAGATCTGGAATTGCTAAATGGCAGATGGGGACCTTATATAGCGTACAAAAAAAGCAATTATAAAATCCCTAAAACTGTTGCAGATCCAAAGACACTTTCTTTTCTTGAAATTATGGAAATAATCAGGAAAGGCGACGAAACGGATCCTAAGAAAAAAGCAGCAGCAGCAAAAAAAGCAGCAGCACCGGCTAAAAAAGCACCGGCTAAGAAAACAGCAGCAAAAAAAACAGCAGCAAAAAAGACTGTTACCAAAAAATAAAGTTAAAGCGTGATTGACGATAAAGAGCTACAGGCATTAGTTCAGCTTCTCGATGATACCGATAATGAGGTATTGAATATGGTAGAGCAGAAAATAGTATCGTTAGGCTTAGAAGTACTGCCAAAACTTGAATTTTTTAGTACTGATGATGATACCAATGATCTGCAACGCAGAAAACTTGAGGAAATCATTAAAAATATGCAGCATACCGGACTTGCTGAAGGTTTAAAAACCTGGGCTGGGAAAAAAAATCCGGATCTACTTGAAGGACTTTGGCTTTTGAATACAATTAAATATCCTGATGTTAAGAAAATAGATCTTGAGGAACAGATTGAAGCATTAAGACTTGACGCCTGGCTTGAATTTCATTACGATCTTACCTCACTTGAAAAAGTGAGAATCATCAATTACATACTTTATCAGCTTCATGGTTTTATTGGAGAAGAAAAAGATTACCACAAACCCGAACTCAGTTTTTTGAGTCACGTTTTGGAATTTAAAACCGGCAATCCTGTTTCACTGGCAGTTCTTTATATGCTGATTGCCCAAAGACTGAGCATTCCGATTTATGGTGTAAATCTTCCGCAACATTTTGTTCTGGCTTATGTTGATGATGATGACATGAATGTTTCATCTGTCGGATTCAAAAAAAATGAACCTGTGCCACCTGAAGGCAGAAATATATTATTTTATGTTAATCCTTTTAATAAAGGAGCCGTGTTTAATAAACAAAACATAGAACAGTTTATTTCGGAGTTAAAGATAGATGTTCAGGAAACATTTTTTTTACCTTGCAGTAATGTTGAGATCATAAAAAGAATATTGAGAAATTTATCGAATGCTTATAGTAAAAACGGCAATTCTAAAAAAGCCGACCAGATGGATATTCTTCTGGGAATTATAAGTTAAGTTTTAGTTTTTTTATTGTGATTTAAGGATTCTATTATAAGATATCGAAATTCAATATAATAGATAAATCAAATTACACCAAAGGTGCAATTTACTAGCTCCGTAGGTGCGACATGTTTGTAGAAACATAAACCACAACACATCAAGCTCCGTAGGAGCGGCATAAAAGAGGAGGTAGATAGTTATATTTAATTAATGAATCATCAGAATCGAATTCAATAATTTTCCTGAATAGCAAATATTTTACCCTCCCGTTTCAGACAACCACCAAGA
>JACMRS010000200.1 GCA_014376345.1 Bacteroidia bacterium
AAACAATTGTTGAAAATATTCCTGCAAACCAAAATCATACTGGCTGCCGTTTAAAATTCGGCCCTGATAATAAACTTTATATTACTACCGGCGATGCCGATGAAGCCGGAAAGGCACAAAACAAAAACACGTTTAATGGAAAAATTTTAAGACTGAATGATGATGGGTCTATACCTGCTGACAACCCCTTTGTAAACATGAAGGAAGCACGTGCTGAAGTATGGTCTTACGGACATCGTAATCCCCAGGGTCTTGCATTTCAGCCACGAACAAATAAAATATATATTTCAGAACACGGCCCTAATGGAGGGGATGAAATTAATATAGTTACTAAGGGTGGAAATTATGGCTGGCCTGTTATTCATCATCAGCAAACAAAGGACAGCATGATCAGTCCTCTGCTAGAGTTTACACCATCCATTGGACCTGCCCAGGCTATATTTTATACCAGTACAGTTCTCCCTCAATCTAAAGATCATTTGCTGGTAGCATGTTTAAGAGGAGAGGCAATTTTAGATATTCAGTTAAACGATACAGGTGGTGTGGCCAAGCATGAATTTTTGATTCAAAAACAATTAGGTCGCATTAGGGCATTGGCTGTTGGCCCCGATGGTTATTTATACTTATCAACCTCTCAAAAAGATCCGCCTGAAGGTAAACCAACAGCAGGTTATGATAAAATCGTAAGGTTGATACCATCTAACGTTTCCTCAACCAGTGAGCCTGCAGTAAAACCACTTGTTAGCAAACAGGTACCAAATAAAAAAATTATTAGTAATCCCATAGAGGCTAATACTTCTCAAAAGTTTTATCAAGAGTTATGTATAAACTGTCATGGAACGCAGCTTAAAGGATCTCAATGGGCAAAACCAATAAGCAAAGGCAATTGGAAATATGGCGGGTCATTGCAAAAGGTTGTTGCAAGTATTACAAAAGGTTATCCGGCTAAGCGAATGCCAGCCTGGGAAGGAGCTATACCACAACAAGACATTAAGAAGCTTGCTGCTTATTTTATAAAGATGGCAGATAAGAATAAAAAGGGGTAGTCCTATACACGTAAAGATTAAGGGGGTAAACCAAATGTGATTTAAATTTGCTATTCATCAACTTTATGTTTATTCTTTTAGTAATGGTAAAATTTACACATTTAGGACCTCTACATGTTTTAATTTAAGTATTATGAAACAAATTGTATTAATGCTATTTGGGATCTGTTTAATCTCTTATGCATATTCTCAGGTCCAGATGAGAGGGAAAGAATTCTATCATTACGTTTTTCCAGATTTTACTGAAGGAACCGTAAAGAAAAAATCAGGAGAAATAGTAAAAACTTTGTTGAATTATAATACGATTACCGAGGAAATGATCTTTCAGCAGGCTGGTACTTTTAGGGCATTTGATAACGCTGAAAGGATAGATACTGTATATATTCAAAATAAAAAGTTTGTTCCTGCAGGCATGATATTTTACGAGGTAGCTACTTGTACTCCGGTAGCTTTATTTATTCGGCACCAAACTGAAATTGTTTCTCCCGGAAATAATACTGGTTTTGGCACCACACAAACTGCTGCTATAAGCAATCTTAATAGCCTTCACAGATCCGGAGACGCTTATCAACTTAAACTTCCTGATGATTTTAAACTAACCTCTCGGACTGAATATTTGCTAAAGAAAAACGGTAATTATAATTATATCAATGTGAAAAATTTTAAACAGGTTGAAACAGTATTTTCTGAAAAAGCCGCATTGATTAAAGACTATGTAAAAACAAATAAATTAAGTTTTAATAAGTCTGAAGATGTTATAAAGCTAATTCTTTACTGCAACTGAATGACCATATAATCCTTAATGTTATAATTGATCCAGCCTTAAAAGTATTTCATCTGAATAAACTACAGTTTTAAAACGATGATCACTTGCCTCAACAGGTTTTATTCATGATTTTTTTTATAAAAATGATACTTATGAAAAAATTAATGTGTTGCGTTTTTCTTGCTTTTTTTATAATTGCATTTCTGCGCAAAAGGTGAAAACCGAGACCAACATCTTTCCAGGTATCTGAACCCTGGCAGGCGGAGTAATGAGGTGGTATTATAAAGTTGCGATTTTTTTGAAAAGTACCATGGGTTTTAACACGATTGCAGAATTAAAAACACGCCTTAATATGAAAAATAAGAACAACTTCTCAAGGATTAGTATTGTAATATTTGTTCTCACGTGCCTTCAGTTTAATCTATACGCACAAACACCCTCAACTAACAACAACCAGCAACTTTACGCAGATCCAGCACAACCAACCGAAAAACGTGTGCTTGATCTCATCTCCCGCCTCACCTTAGAAGAGAAAGCTATTTTATTAAACCACAGAGGTCCTGTTGTTGAACGTTTCAAAATTAAATCAGATGGTTGGAATCAAAGCTTACATGGAGTATGGTGGAACAGACCAACAACTATGTTCCCGGTATCTATTGCAATGGCAGCAACATGGAACACTAAACTTATTCATGAAGTTGCTACCGCTATTTCTGATGAAGCCAGAGGTATATACAATGGATGGCACCAGGACACCGCTTTTAAAGGCGAAAAAAAGGGATTGATCTACAGAGCCCCTGTTATTAATGTTAGTCGCAACCCTTACTGGGGCCGCATTAACGAATGTTATGGCGAAGACCCTTACTTAACTGGGCGTATTGGAGTGGCTTATGTAAAAGGATTGCAGGGCGATGATCCAAAGTATCTGAAACTGGTATCTACTTTAAAGCACTATGCTGTAAATAATGTTGAAAGAAACCGGGAGGCACTTACGGCAACGGTAAGTGAACGCATGTTGCATGAGTTTTGGCTTCCGCACTTTAAAGATTGTATTGTTGAAGGTGGGGCACAGTCAATCATGGCTTCTTATAATGCTATCAATGGTGTGCCCAACAACATTAATAAAATGTTACTTACCACTATTTTAAAAGATCAATGGGGGTTCAAAGGTTTTGTTGTGTCAGATCTGGGTGGTGTAAACACTATGGTTAAAGGTCATGGAAAAGGGAAGATGACATACGAAGATGCAGTTGCACAATCGTTAAATGCCGGGTGCGATTTTTCTGATAGAGAGTTCATGGAATACATTCCTGCTGCTGTAAAAAAAGGATTGCTTTCTGAGGAAAGATTGAACGACGCCCTGTATCGGGTTATGTATAATCGTTTTCATTTGGGTGAATTTGATCCGCCTTCAATGGTTCCTTACAGCAAAATTTCTCCTGATGTAATTGGCAGTGCTAAACACAGGCAACTGGCATTAAAGACAGCGCAGGAGTCTATAGTGCTTCTGACAAACAAAAATCAAATTTTACCCTTAGATAAAACCAAAATAAAAACCATAGCAGTAATTGGTCCACATGCTGATTTATTTACTGCAGGCGATTATAGCGGCAGGGTTGCTGATCCTGTTACTCCGCTGCAGGGAATTAAAAACCGGATGTCGCCGGGTACAGAAATACTGTATGTAAAAGGGGCGGAGATTATTGCAAGAAAAGACAGTACTGATGTCCTGGTTTTAAACACGAAACAAGAGTTGCAAAAAGCGGCTGACGCTGCAAAAAAGGCTGATGTGGCTATCTTATTTATAGGCACCACGCTTGCCGTTGAAAAGGAAGGTCGCGACCGCACATCTTTGAGCCTGCCGGGTAAGCAGGAAGAATTAATTAAAACGGTACTCGCAGCAAACCCGCGAACCATAGTTGTTGAAATGAATGCAGGTCCTTTAACCATTCCCGAAATAAAAGAAAAAGCGCCGGCAATTATTGAAGCATGGTGGGCAGGTGAAGAAGGAGGCAATGCTATAGCTGATGTAATTTTTGGAACCATAAATCCCGGGGGCAAGCTTCCGTTAACTGTGTATGCCTCTGAAGCGCAGGTTCCTTCGGTTGATGAATATGATGTAACAAAAGGGTTTACTTATATGTACATTAATGGCAAGCCACTCTTCCCTTTTGGTCATGGATTAAGTTATACAGATTTCAAGTATAGCAACTTCAAAATAGCTTCCAAAAAAATTAACACCCGCGGACAAGCCACTGTAAATATCACTATTCAAAACACCGGTAAACGCAAGGGTGATGAAGTAGTTCAGCTCTATGTGCATGACGTTGTATCGAGTGTAAAACGTCCTACAAAAGAGTTAAGAGGTTTTCAAAAGATCAGTTTAAATCCCGGGGAAAAACAAAACCTGACATTTACGGTTCCCGCCGATAAGCTTGCGTTCTACGATGAAAAATCACATGGGTTTATTGTTGAACCTGGTATGTTTGATATTATGATTGGCAGCTCATCAGAAGATATAAGAGCAAGTGGACAACTTGAAGTGGTTAAGAAGTAACTTACTGAATTAAACTAATAATCGAGTTCATATTTAAACTTTTAAAAACATCCTTGCCATGAAAATATGTCTACTTAAGCGGAGGATAATTATTTCCGCATCAAGACACTTTTATTCTTCTCAACAAAATTTAAAGGCTTTTTTATCACTGTTTTTCGTTTTACTCTCTGCATCAGTATTTGCACAACAAATTACTGTTAACGGTAAAGTAGTTAGCGGAGATACTGTTTTAAGCGGAGTAACAGTAAATGTAAAAAATGCCGCGACCACTACACAAACGAATGACGAAGGAAACTTCTCTATTAATGCCCCCGCTAATGGAACTTTAGTTTTTACTTATGTTGGGTACACTTCTCAG
>JACMRS010000201.1 GCA_014376345.1 Bacteroidia bacterium
AGCCACCAAAATTCAGACTTTCATAAGCCCAGTATCCACCCATTATTATTCCGGTTCCGAGAACCATTACAGCGATAAGTGTCCATGGTAAAGCCGGTGTTATCCACTCTTTATATTTTTTGGTCCACAAGCCGGCAAAGGCATAAGCGAAAGGAACAATGACGCAGGCAAACCCGAAGAAAAGGGTAGGAGGGTGAATTACCATCCAGTAGTTTTGTAATAATGGGTTCAATCCGTTGCCATCTTTAACAGCTTTTAAATAATGGGCAGGACCACCAAGCATTTCAATAACCGGAATGCGCAGAAAATCCGGCTGATGTTCACGTAAAAGCTGAAAAGGACTACTTCCTAAATGGTAAGTGTTGAGGTGAAGATTGCCGAGAATATGAATTGAAGACAGATCGTTAGGTATGATTTCGTGCCAGGCAGGAATATAAATATCAATGCCAATCAGCATACTTCCCAGTACAACTTGCGCCAGAGAAACTATCGCCATTACTGGTGCTTCCCAGCTTTTTGCTTTTACAAGAAGAATACAACCAAGTACGGCATGCCAAAACATCCAAAGCAGAAAACTTCCTTCCTGACCTTCCCAAAAACAGGAGATCATGTATTGTGTAGGAAGTGTATTTGAAGAATGCTGCCACGCATATTGATATTCGTAATAATGGCTGTGAATTATTGTAAAAAGTGTAATGAATATTGTAAGAACAGCTAATGCCTGAATAATAAATCCAATTCTTGCAAGTTTAAGCCAGCCTTGCATAGGATGTCTAACTGCGCGGGTATAACAGATTGCAGCAAACAAGGCACCGAACACCGATATAATAACGGCGAAATGGCCGAGATTGCCCACCATCAGATGTTCATTTAAAAACTTTATTGTTTGCATGGCAAATTAAATAAAACGATAATTAAGGTTAATTTGAAGCAGTTTGAGCACCTTTACTCTCATACTTTGAAGGACATTTTTTAAGAATGTCAGTAGCCAGAAAATGATCTCCTTTACTTTTTCCAACAACCACAATACGGTCTGTTCTTTCCAGATCCTGAGGCTTTGCTTCAAGATAAACGATTTTTCTAACTTCACCCAGAGAGTCTGAAGCATAAAAAGAAAAATAATTAGGATCTACTTGTGGATTGTATACCATTTCTTTATCCCTGTCGAGTCTGCAAACAATATGGTATTCTTTTTTAGAGTTTACTTTTGCCAGACTGTCAGCGCCACCGAAAGTTACGTATTCGCTTGTATCTCCATATAATGAAAGAATGATCATTAGTGCAACGCTGAGAGATACCAATATAATAATGTGAACCGGTTTCATGAATTGTTTTGTTTTTCTAAGTTGCTCAGTTTTCTGTCAATACGAATTAGGCAGATAACGATTCCGATAAATATAACAGCAATAACAGATATTACCACATATATTTTCCCCGACTGACGAAAAAGACTTTCAGTGCCAGGGGCTTGCGCAAAAATATTATTTGCTGATAAAATGGCTGATAACATCAGCATCAGAATTTTTTTCATCCTTTTGGAATTTTAAAGTTTTATAGCGGATAAACAGATTTCCTATCCATAAAAATAATAGTGACCAGCCAATGATAGCCGGATAAAATACGAAACGCATATTGTTGTTTAGGTCATATTTGTTAAATCCTACAGTATCACCACTTCCGGGATGCATGGAAAATTCTGCAAGACGGGGCATAATTACAATTAGAGCGATAAATAGGGGATATACAAATACATTATAAACAGCTGAAATTCGTCCAACCTGTTCTTTATTTGAAATAGATTTTCTTAAAAGAACATAGCCAATATAAATAATCATGCCAATTGCCACTCCATTAAGTTTAGGATCATTTGTCCAGGGTTTACCCCAGGTAGAATTGGCCCAGATCATTCCTGTAAGTACGCCTAAAGTTCCCATAACTATAGAAACGTAAGTGAGCTGTGAAGCAACAATGTCATATTTGCGCAAAGGGTTTACAAGGTACATAATGCTGTAGATCATAGCAGCCAAAAGAAGACCAATCATTCCGAACCAAAGTGGAACGTGGTAAAACAGATTTCTGATCGTTTCATCAAGCATACCCACATCACCGGGAACGCGGATAAGTAAGCCGTAAATCAAAGCGTAAAGCACTAGTAACGCTCCTGAAATTTTCCACCACATTTTTTTCATTAGAAACACTGCAAATGTAAGGAATATTGATCTCAGTTTTTTGATAAAAAAGCACCAAATTTATTTTCTTTTTAAGTACCGATTGCAGGTTATTTATCAGAACCATAATTCAATACAAAATATCAGAGCAAAAAGAAACCGCCTTAAAAAAGCGGTTTCTTTTAATATTAAAATAAAAAATGAAAAATCTATTCGTTAACTAAAAGCTTTTGAGTGGAGCTTACACCGTTTTCATTTACTGTAATAAAGTACATTCCTGCGCCTAATCCTTCAAGTGAAAGATTATTTAACTCAAGAACATCGCTTGTTGTAGCACCATTATAAAGTGTTTTAACCTGTTTGCCGGTAATGTCTGTCAGGATTATGCTTACAGGGCTTTGAGTTTTTGCCGGAGTGTAGGCAAGATTAACCGAGCCCGTTGCAGGGTTTGGATAAATAACAACTGAATTGGTTCCAGCATTTACGCTTGAAACACCCAGACCGTATCCGATATTTACGTTATCAAGGTAAATGTTATTTCCGCCATTGCTGGTGAATTCAAATTTGATTCTGACATTATTTCTGTTAGCACCTGAAATACTTGAAAGATTTACGCTGACACCTTTCCATGATGCAATTTCTACCGGTACAAAACTTACGTTTGGAAGTTTAGAATAACCGGAAGTTGTTGAAAGATTATTTCCAGATTGTACCCAACGAGACTGCCAGGTTGCGCCGCAATCTGTAGATGAATAAACACGAAGCTGATCGCTTGTGCCTACACCCGCTTGTCCAAGAACATCTCTTTGCATAAATGAATAGTAAAAAGATAAAACAGGAGAAGCATTACTAAGGCTTACTGTTGGTGAAATAAGGTTATAAATATTGTCTCTGAAAGCACCGTAGTTAGGAACCATCAATGAAGTATTACCACTAACTGATGCTTTTGTAGTTTGAGTCCAGTTAAAAAGATTATTGCTGTTCCACTGCCAATTGTGAATTAAATACTGACCGTTTTCAAAATCTTCATAAAGAAAATTAGGAGCAGAAGCTGCTGAAGGTAATACAGTAATATAATCTTTAATAGTAACAGTATCAATACCTTTAGAACCTGTTGTAATAAGCGTTACATCATAAGTGCCAGGTTCAGCATAATTAACTGAAGGGTTGGCAGATGTTGATGTTTCAGGAGTACCACCTTCAAAATGCCATTCGTAAGTTAAGGTGCCTGATGCATTATAAGAAAGGTTATTGTATGTAACCGAATTGCCGGCACATGCAGTATTTGTATTTGATTTAAAGAAAGCAACCGGTGCGCAGTTTGGTGTAACTATAGTGGCTGTGCCTGTAGCTGCTAAGTTTGAAGGTGAATAAAGTGCAAAACGGTATTTTTCAATATTTGCAAGCATTCTGGTTTTTTGTCCTAAAGTAAACATATTTAAACAAACACCATCTGAATAATCCATGTAATTTTCATACTGATCCGGTAAATCAGGATTGTCGTTATGACAGGTATTAACCTGAGATGGAAGACATGCGCCATAGCTGGCCTGCATTACAGGAGGCGTATCGTCAACTTTATCACCACCTTTACAGCTATCCTGAAAAGTGTGAAAAAGGCTTAACCAGTGACCAGCCTCGTGTGTCAATGTACGTCCTGCGCTTCTTTGACCTAATCCGCTTGAAGCAGTTCCTATAGTTCCAATTACATCAGATCTAATAATTACACCGTCTGTGCGGTAATCTCCAGAGAATGGAAACTGAGCATAACCCAGAATAATACCACCACCCGGGATATCTGCACTGTTGATAGATTTTACTACCCAGATATTAAAATATTTATCTGATGGCCATACACTCAAATTTTTAATAGCATTGTTAGCATTGTCTGTCAAATTGCTTTGCATTCTTACAATACCTTCACTGCAATTGCCATTAGGATCTTTAGTTGCAAGTCTGAATTCAATATTGCAATCTGCAGCAACACCTTTAAAAATTGGTCTTGTTTTGTTTGTGTCTGCATTTTGTCTCCTGAAATCAAGATTCAGAATGCGGAGCTGATCCAGAATCTGAGCTCTGGAAATGTTTTCACTGCCTCCATTGTGGAAAACATGGAAAACTACCGGTATGATAATAGTAGCTGCCCTTTTAGTCGAAGGATGAAAATGCTCTGCAAATTCATTAAATTCTATTTCCCTTTGTTTAACTGTAGGATCAGCAAGCTTTTGCTGGTTATAATAATAGTCTGTTGCGCAGGGTGTATTTTGCTGAGCATAAGACGAAAGTCCAAAACTGCTGAGAAGAGTGAAAAGTATGTAACGTTTTTTCATGATTGTCCGAAATATTGTAACTGCAATATTAAATAAAAGAAAACAATTTTTAGCATTGATTTTACTAACGGGCGGATTCGGCAAAAGAATGGGACTTTTGAAGTCAGGTATAGGTTTAAACGGTTTTAATAAACTTTAATTAGCGCCACTTATTTCAAATATAAGGAATTTTTAACAGAAACAGGACAAAACAGAGCATTAGGATATTAAATAATTTATGAGGGTGCTCCGGGGAATATTTTTACCTTTGCGGCATGGAATTACTCAGGGAATTTTTACACTTCTTTACACATCTCGATGAAAATCTGAAACAATGGATACTCGATTATCCGGTTTGGATCTACGGAATCCTGTTCCTGATTGTATTTACTGAAACTGGACTCGTATTAATGCCTTTCCTTCCAGGTGACAGTCTTTTATTCGCCGCCGGTGCACTTGCGGCTGCCGGTACAGGATTGAATATCTGGATAGTTATTCCTCTGCTCATTACTGCAGCATTGATGGGTGACAATGTCAATTATTTTATTGGAAGGTATTTCGGAACAAGAATTAAACAGCGGGAAAAGCTGCTTTTCCTGAAAAGGTCGCATATTGAAAAAACAGAGTCTTTCTTTCTTAAATACGGAGGTAAAACCATCATTATGGCAAGGTTTGTCCCGATTGTGCGCACTGTTGCACCATTTATAGCCGGAGCAGGAAGCATGAACTACAAAAATTATATCTTGTATTGTATTGCCGGAGCAATTCTTTGGGTAGTTGGCATTACCATGCTTGGATACTTATTAGCCGGTTTTTTTGAAAAGCTGGGAATCAGTTTCGAAATCATCGTGTTTGCTATTATCGGATTGTCTTTATTGCCAATCATTATTGGTGCAGTGAAAGCAAAAATGCAAAAACCTGTTGCCTGATGAAAAAGTTCGGGCTGATCGGTTTTCCGCTTTCCCATTCTTTTTCGAAAGCTTATTTTACTGCTAAGTTTGAAAAGCTTGGTCTGAGTAATTATTCATATGAGCTATATGAACTGAAAGATATTGCTCTTTTGTCTGAACTGATTCAGACTGAAAATCTGTCCGGATTTAATGTTACCATTCCCCATAAAATAAATATTCTGCCGTTTATTAATAATCTCAATAAGGATGCTCTAGAAGCAGGTGCTGTTAATTGTGTTAAAGTAGAAAATGTCAAAGGAAAACTAATTTTGAATGGCTATAATACTGATGTTTATGGTTTTACAGAATCTCTTAGTCCGCTTTTAAAACCGGAATACAAAAAAGCACTCATACTTGGAAATGGAGGCGCTTCAAAAGCTGTTCAGGTGGCGCTTAAAAATCTTGATATACCCTAT
>JACMRS010000202.1 GCA_014376345.1 Bacteroidia bacterium
AAAAAGTGAATGATAAACTCGTGTTGAAAATTGCGCTCAATAAAAAAAGAAGGCCATGGTTTAGTGGGCTCTGGAACTATTCTAAGGTCTTTGAGTTCCCTTTTGGAATTCCTAATGCGTAATCTGGGCTTAATCTACAGGTGGACACACTGCCGTGTGCCCCTACAATTGTAACACAAATAAAAGAGACGCGTTAAAACGCGTATCTACAAAATCAAATCAAAAATCAAAAATCACAAATCAGAAATCTAAAATCTAAAATCAGAAATCAAAGACTGCGTTTGTAAATCAATTCCGCAACCCTTTCACTAGCTCCGGCCTCTCCTACTTTTATTCTTAAAGCCGCATAACTTATCAGCATATCTTTTCTTTTAACTGCATTTGAAGTAATATTTTCAAGTTCACGTTTAAGATTTTTTGTTGTAAGTTCATTCTGAATTAACTCGGTAACTACTAATCTGTTCATGATTAAATTAACAAGTGAAATATAATCTAGTTTGACAACCATTTTTCCAATCATATAGGAAATTGCACTGAATTTATAGCACACAACTTCAGGGCAATTTAATAAAGCGGTTTCCAGAGTAGCAGTGCCTGAACATACTAGCGCTGCTTCAGCATTTGAAATAAGATCATAAGTCTGGCCGGTAACTACCGGAACTTTTCCTTCAGGATCAAGACTACTATATTGTTCAACTGCTAATGAAGCATTACCGGCAATTACAAATTGATATTGAGGAAATAAATCTACAACAGAAAGCATGACAGGCAATATGTGTTCAACTTCATTTTTTCTGCTACCGGGAAGCAGGGCTATTACCGGCTTTTCAAAGCCATGTTCTTTCTTAAAATTTCTGTTTGGAGAAAATGCTTTAATGCCATCCATTAAGGGATTTCCAACATAATCAATCTTAAAACCATGCTTCTTGTAAAATTCAATTTCAAAAGGTAAAATTGCATAAAGCCAGGTAACATCTCTTTTGATTTTTTCTACACGTTTTGTATTCCAGGCCCATACTTTCGGAGAAATGTAATAATGTACTTTTATGCCATGCTCTCTTGCAAATTTCGCAATTTTTAAATTAAAGCCGGGATAATCAATTAGTATCAAAACATCTGGTTTTGTGGCTAAAATATCAGCCTTACACTTTTTTATAAAGCCAAGAATAGTTCCGATATTTTTAACAACTTCTGTGATACCCATATAAGCTCTTTCCTTATAATGACTAACCAGATCACCACCTTCAGCAATCATCAGATCGCCACCCCAGAAACGAAAACGGGCTTCATTGTCCTGTCTTTTCAAAGCACGCATCAGCGTCGATCCGTGCAGGTCACCACTGGCTTCTCCGGCAACAATATAATAATTCATTTAATACTGCTGCTTACAATGATGATAACGTAAACCACATGGGCCATAATCGATCCGATTAGTCCTCTCGAAATGTTGTACCAGTTTTTATTAATACTTAAAATAAAAAAGCCAATTAATATAGCGATACCAACCTGATAAAAGTCAAGAAAAAATGCTGCCTGATGTAAAATCCCGTATATAAAACTGCTGAAAGCCTGATCTTCGCTTTGCGCAGAATACAGCAGTCCTCCCGATAAAAACGGAAGTGTCAGGCCTGTTAACATAGTCAGTATAATCAGGAAATAATTTTTTGAAACGGGATTATTCATCTTCGCAAAATTAAAGCAATCATTACAACAAATGAAGAATTAGAGAATTTAACTTTTAATGTGCAATCAGTTTTGCAATACCATAAGCACAACCGGCAGCAACTAGTCCGATAAAAGCTGTTGAAAGGGCACCTTTAAATACAGGCCTTGCTGTGATTTTACTTTTAATAAAACCAAATAACAGAAGACATCCCAAAGTAGCAAAAACAGAATATTTCAGACCTTCCATGGCATTATCATACATAAAATAAGGCATCAATGGAATAATTCCTCCTATAATATATGAAATTCCAATAATAAAAGCACTTTGAAGTGCTCTGTGTTTATGGGGCTTCTCTAAACCAAGTTCAAATTTCATCATAAAATCAACCCACTTTTTTGGATCTTTTGCAATTTCTTCAGCTACCAGTGTCTGCACTTCTTCGCTGACACCAAATTCTGCAAAAATCTCACGGGTTTCAGCTATTTCTTTGTGTCTAAGGGTTTCAATTTCATAATATTCACGGCGCATTTCCGAATCGAAATGATCCATTTCTGTTCTCCCTGCCATAAAACCTCCAAGTCCCATTGCAATTGCACCGGCTGCAATTTCTGCAAGTCCGGCTGTAATAACTATTTCCGAACTACTTACAGCACCAGATAAACCTGCTGCAAGTGCAAAAGGAACCGTTAATCCATCGCTCATTCCAATTACAAAATCACGTACAATTGCTGAACCTCGAAAATGTTTTTCCTCGTGAGTTAATTCCATGATTACTGATCAATTATTGTATCTGTCTGATTCTTAAAATTGCCTAGAATATGTGTATTGGCGTGACTCGCTATGCTAATAAATTTCTGTCTGTCATTCTCATTTTCAAAGGCATAGTATGGAACATATACAAAAGCATTTTTATTAAGATAAAGCAAGGCATATTCTTTTTTTAAAGCAATTTTCTTTAAATGCATGTAAGTGTATTCACTTTTGCTAACATTTCCGGTTGAAGATGTAAATTTATCATTATAAAAAACATGCTTTCTCTCTGCAAATAATAGCTCATTCTGAGTGTAATAGATATTGTACCAAAGTGAGGCAATTACAAGGAGAGGATAAAAAAAGCCAACAGCGATGACTATCGTAGAATTACTTTGAGAATAAGAGGTATAAACAGTTATCATTGCAATGATTACAAACGTAAACATCCACCATTTTTTCCTGAAATAATCCTTTATAAAAAGATTAAGATACTCTCTTTTCGAGACACTGAAAACTTTTGTTGAGATCATGAGTCAAGTTGTACTTTCAGATCATTTAAAGTAGAATAAGAAGTAAGGTCAAATTGAGTAGGAACAACAGAAATATAGCCTTCAGACAATGCTGAAAGGTCATTATCGGCTGCATCATCCAGATTGAAAAACTTGCCGGTCATCCAATAATATTTTATTCCGAAGGGGTCGGTTCTTTCTTCAAAATGCTCTCCATATTTAGCCTTAGCCTGTCTGCATACTTTTATGCCCTTAATGATTCCATCTTCAGGCACTGGTATATTTACATTTAACAACGTACCATGAGGCATCGGTTTATTTAAAATAGACTCAGCAATTTTTTTAATAAAGTGCTTTGCAGGTTCAAAATCTGCTTCATGGTTATAATTACAAAGCGAGAATCCGATAGACTGTACACCTTCGATTGCAGCTTCCAAAGCAGCACTCATGGTGCCGCTATAAATGACATTTATTGAAGAATTGGCACCGTGATTTACACCTGAAACCATCAAATCGGGTTTTCTTTTCAAAACCTTATCAATTGC
>JACMRS010000203.1 GCA_014376345.1 Bacteroidia bacterium
GCCCTTTTACTCCGAATTGTAATAAATCCAAAAATATCATCACCGGGAATAGCATTACAACAATGGGCAAAAGTGTAATTCAACTCTGCACCATCACCTAAAATAATATCAGCGCCATCAGCTTTTGATGGTGGCCTTGGCTGTTCCACATGTTCAGGCTTAACATGAATTTCCGCCTTTTTATTGAGGATATCAGCAATTTTAAGCTTTGAATCCGCCACTTTGTTTCTGGCAATTGCCGATCCGAGGTCAGTCTGACTCCTGTACTTTAAGGCATAAACTACCTTATTTATGTTACTTTCATTAAATTCAACCTTTTCACTTCTGAATTTTTTCTTCAGAGTTTCTAGTCCTGCTTCTGCTTCAATCCTTACATTTTCTCTGAGAGCATACTTTATCCTGCTTTTTGCTTTTCCTGTAATGACATAATCAAGCCACTCATCCTTAGGTTTTTGTTTATCTGATGTGAGCAACTCTACCTGATCGCCATTGCTAAGCTTATGACTTAAAGGTACCAGCTTATTATTAACCTTAGCACCAATACATTTACTGCCAACTGCAGTATGTATTTCGAAAGCAAAATCCAGCGCAGTACTTCCATGTGGCATTTTTTTAAGATCGCCATTTGGGGTAAAAACAAAAACCTCTTCCTGAAAAAGCTGTAATTTAAAATCATCAAGAAATTCAAGAGCATTACTTTCGGGATGTTCCAAAACTTCTTTAACCCTTGCAAGCCAGCCATCAACACCGGCATCCTGATCCGGCTTTATTCCATCTACAGTCACATTTTTGTATTTCCAGTGAGCTGCATACCCTTTTTCCGCAATTTCGTCCATGCGCCGTGTTCTGATCTGAACTTCAACCCATTTACCTTCCGGGCCCATTACAGTTACGTGCAAACTTTCATAACCGTTACTTTTAGGCGTCGAAATCCAGTCGCGCAATCTTTTAGTATTCGGTGTGTAAATATCAGTAACCATGGAATACACTTTCCAGCAATCAGATTTTTCTTTTTCAGGAACAGAATCTGTAATAATTCTGATTGCAAACAAATCATACACCTCATCGAACTGTACACCCTGCTTATCCATTTTTTTCAAAATTGAATAAATCGATTTCGGTCGTCCTTTAATTTCAAATTGAAGGTCGCTGTCGTCGAGAATCTCTTTTAAAGGTTCAATAAATTTTTTGATGTATTTATTACGCTGAGCCTTAGTAGCGTTAAGATTAGTGATTACTTCCTTGTATTTTTCCCTTTCGGTATATTTTATTGAAAGATCTTCAAGTTCAGTTTTTATGGCATAAAGTCCAAGCCTGTGAGCCAGTGGTGCATATAAATAAGCTGTTTCGGATGCTATTTTAAGCTGATTCTTACGGCTCATGCTATCCAGGGTTCTCATATTATGCAACCTGTCGCACAATTTCACCAGTATAACCCTGACATCGTCAGACAGGGTTAGCAACATTTTTCTGAAATTCTCAGCCTGCATGCTGTCAGTATGGTCAAAGACAGTGCTTATCTTAGTAAGACCATTTACGATTTTACTGATTTTCTTGCCAAACTTTCTTTCTACATATTCAAGTGTATAATCGCTGTCTTCTACTACATCATGAATTAATGCACAAGCAATACTGGTAGTACCCAAACCTATTTCTTCCGCAGCTATTTTAGCAACTGCAAGCGGATGGTAAATATATGGTTCACCGCTTTTTCTACGCATGTCTTTATGCGCATCAAGAGCCAGATTAAAAGCTTCCCTTATAATTTTCTTGTCTTTAGGAGGTAAAACATGCCGGATTGAGCGCAGCAATGCTCTATATCTTTTCAATATCTCTTTTCTCTCTATTTCTTCGCGGTTTTGTATCGAAATTTCTTCTGTCTGCATTGCTTGGTGCAAATTTACAAAGAATCCTTGTCTATTGGAATAAGTGAGGTATTATAATAAGGTGGATAAAAGTTATTTCTATAAAAGGAAAAATATTTTTGTCTTTTAAATAAAATCTCTTACTTTTGCAGCCCTATACGCGGATGTGGCGTAATTGGTAGCCGCACCAGACTTAGGATCTGGCGCTGAAAGGCGTGGGGGTTCGAGTCCCTTCATCCGCACATAAAGCCTTCTCTCACGAGAGGGCTTTTTTATTGGCAAGAAATTTTACCGGTTTTAAAAAGAATTTAATTGGTAAGATTAGGACACTAGCCGGATCCTCATAAGCCGGAATTTTCATTCTGCATAATGAGTCTATAAAGCGAGCTATTACTTTCTACTGTAGAAAAATGCTAATCTGCCGCCAGGCGCTGGTAATGAATACTTTAAAGAATCTGAGGATAAAACATCTATATCTAAAGTATCACCTAAGAATATCAAACGTGTTTCGTCATCAAGAAACTTCCAGGTGGAATAATTAACCTGAGGTGAGTTTGGATCGCATTTTGTTTTTCCTTCATTAATTACAGCCGAATCATTACTATTGAAGTAATAAACATCATCTTTATCACAATCCTTGGTTGATCCAAAAACACTCATTCCGTTATAATCAATATCACGAAATATCCATGAATCTTTCATAATGATTTGTTTTCTTATAGAAAGAGTATTTAATTGCTGCGGATGAGAATCTTCCACATTCTTTTTGCAGGCATAAAATGCTATTGTTAGCATAATAAAAACAGGTATTACAATTTTATTCATACGATGTTGTTTTAATGTTAAAAATAAAATCTATAAAGTTTGGAGTCCAAATATAACTTGATTTGTCTGAAGAATAATTATTAGATCGAATCTCATAATTTCCTTCTTTACTTGAAGAAATCCCTACAAAACTGAATGCAAGATCATTGAAAGATGCAGGATTTGCTGTTCGTCCCGGCTTTAAATTCATTTCAAGACCAATGAGACAAGACTTACCTGCGATACAATATTTATTCAATTTAATTTTTGTCCAGCCCTTTCTTACTTTAGAACCATCAATGGGGTCGCTCAGATAAATAATTTGAATGCTATCCATTATAGTATCACTCAAACAAAGAACGACTCTCAAAGTATAATCATTTTTTTTATTCTTGTTAATGAAAGCAAATTTAGAAGTTGCTGAATAGAATGAAAATTCATCTAAAGTTTGACGTTTTTTCAAAAGTTGAATTTTCTTAAAGAATTTAATATTTTCTGCTATTGAATATGTAA
>JACMRS010000204.1 GCA_014376345.1 Bacteroidia bacterium
TGCACTCTTACTTCTTGCGTGTATCTGTCAACCTGAGCCAAAGCCTCATCGCCAATTGGAACCAGTCTTTCTTTATTTCCTTTTCCTGTAACTTTGATAAACCCTTCGCTTCTGTAAATATTCGAAAGTTTTAATCCAATTAGTTCACTTACTCTGAGTCCGCAACTATAAAGTGTTTCTATCATTGCTTTATTTCTTTCTCCGCCCGGTTTACTCAGGTCTATTACTGACAGTATTGTATCAATTTCAGCATTTGATAAAAACTCAGGAAGTTTTCTTCCGAGTCGTGGGAGTTCTAAAAATTCTGTCGGATCTTTTTTTATCATATCCTCTAGAGCGAGGTAATGATAAAAACCACGTAAACCACTAACTATTCTGGATTGAGTACTCGCAATAAGTCCTGCTTCTGCAACCCATTTTAAAAACCCCAGAAGATTTTCATAAGTAATATTTTCAGGATTTATTTTTAAACCGGAAAGTTCAAGATACTGTTCCAGTTTTTCTACATCACGGATATAAGCTTCAACACTATTTGGTGAAAGTGATTTTTCAAGCTGCAGGTATTGCTTAAAACCCCTGATTGCTGAATGCCAGTCCAATGGTATTTATTTAACCGGAATCTGCCTTACGTTTACAACATTATCTGAACCCACTTCAGTGATAAAGCAAGCAATGTTGCAATTGACTGCTACAAAATCTGCAGGTAAAATATATTTAAATTCTTTAACAAATACTCTTCCTGCAACAAGAGGTGTGCTGAAAGCTGCGCCGAGAGCGGGAGTAAAAGAATACCTCAAAGCATGATTATGAACATAAGCGGGGTTAACACCTGAAGAAGTAAGTTGTTTACTAACAATGTTACTTTCGCTTAGAACCAAATTTAGTTTTTGATTTGCCGGTGGTGCTGAAGTGTATGTAATTGTTGCTATAACTGTAAGTTCCCGGGTTCCTGCATCGTATGTTCTCTTCAATTCGATATTAACAGGAGTTGAAAGTCTGAGTTGCTTATTTATATTACTCGCCCAGCTTGAAATATTAATGGGACGTGTACTTGATCCTGAAAAAAATGTACGGTCAACATAACCGTTAGGTAAACCTGAAGGGGCTCCAAGTCCGTCAACAATTAGTCTGGATGTTTCCAAACCTAATTTTGGAACACCATCGTAAGGTGTTGTAAAAGTTTCAAGAAGTGGAGGTAAAGGATATAATGCAAGAACAACAACGCTGTCCTCAGATTTTGCTAAAAGAATATCGTGAGCTTTAATTGCTGCATCAGGGCAATTTATGCAACGTACGCCTGTAATGTCTTCTAAAAGAATTGCTTTGTGTTGTGCAACCGGAATTGAAGAAGTAATATAGGTGCTGTCTAAAAGACCAATTACAGGCTCTGTAAAATCAATTTCAGGCGGAACTTCTTTACAGCCGATAAAGGCAAGTAAGCAAAGCGATATAATAAGAGAGCTTTTAAGCATACCTCAAAAATAATATTTTTTACCGGATTTTTCTAGAAAATTGTAATGCCAATTCTAATTCCCATTCTTACCTGTATATAGGTTTTGCCCCAATTAGTTGGATCAAACGTAAATGATTCGGCAGTTTTGTCAAATGAAACCTTAGTCTTGTCCGAAAGATCTACGCCATCGGTGTTGCCGTATTTGATGTGTTTAACGCCGGCTCCAACGCCCATATAGGCATTAAAGAACAAGTGGTATTTTTTGTCAAAATAAATATAACCATAATTAAAAGTAAGCTCCTGTCTGTTCATGGCAGGGTGTATTTTTGAAGTGCCTTTTAAATTAGTTTCAGAATAAGTATAAGATACATTTTGGGATACTGATGTTATTGATGAAGCCATCGCCTGAACGCCAAAATACAAACCTGATACTTCGCTTCTGCGATTTTCAATTTCAGGCATAACATAAAGTGCAGCGCTGTAATCTGCCCCTTTTACTCCTGTAAATGTATGTTTTGGATCAACAAGTCTGCCTGCAAAAATGTTTTCTGAAGTAACATCATTAAAATTCTGATAGCGTCCTTCAATCAAAAGTTTTTTAATTCTAAGGTCTACGGCACCCATTTGTCCTTTGTAATAAAAGTTCATTGGGTTGGTAGAAATAGCAAAGTTTACACCTGAATTATTTCCTCTTAAAGTGCTTTTTGTTTTTTCTACTTTAACTTTAGTGCTAAGTTTTTTGTCAATATCCTTAGCTTTCTTCTGATCGCCGAGCTTGTTATAATACTCCCGCATTTTTGTCTGTTCTTCTTTCGTCATTGTTTTAACATAAGGCTCCAGAATCAGCACTGCATTTTGAAGGTCCATGTTTTCATTGAGTTTATATGCAGCATCTGCATAAGCAAAGCCAAATTCTTTAGTAGTGATATTTCCTGCCCCTCTTGCTTTGTCCAGAGCCATTTTGTCGAAGCCGTATAACCTTAAAGCAGAAACTGCTCTTGCAGTATATTCCGGATTCGAGCTTTTGTAATCACTAATAATTTTCGCTGAAGATTTTATATATTCAATATTATTATCTTTCATGTCTTTCTTTAGTTTATAGAGGTTTTCAAAAGCCTGAATTTTATATTTATAACCTGTTTCAGGGTCATTCAACTTTTTGTAAGCATAATACATTGCATTGTAAACATATTCATTATTGTCCTCCTGATCTGTGCCTGCAATCCTGTCAAATTGATTTCCTGCCCAGACTATTTTTCTTGCAGAAAAAGTATCATTAAAATAATAGGAATCAAAAATAAACTGAACGCCTTTATATCTTATGGCTGATTTATAAGTATTTGCATAAGAAGTTTCGGATGCGGTTGTATATGTTCTAAGCTGACTGTAATTATATGTATTTTCGTTTGGCCTTAAATAAAAAAGCCTGTCAATTTTTTCTTCTGTTGGAAATATAGATGTACCTTTTCGATCATCTGAAAATACAAAGTAATTTGAAACGAATTCTGAATTTGCCGTAAAAAGTAAATATTTATAGAAATTTATCATATCAGGCTTAGTTTTCGATGCACTGATGCATAAACTAAGAAGACTGTCATAACCTGTGTTCCATTTACTTTGATAATCTGAGTAAAGAATATTACTGTCTTTTGCTAAATCTAAAAGTCGGGCTCTGATTTTCCAGGCATCCGGTCTTAGTGTTTCCTCGGTTTCACTGTTATAGCCATAATTTTCTGCCCTTTCTAATGGATAAAGTTCGTTTACCAGACTTTCATCGCTGTCATAAGATTCCCAATAAAGTCCGATACCTTTCACATACATGGAATAATAAACTGTTCCGTTTGGATATTTACCTGTAACCTTGAGTCCGATTACATCTTTACCATTTATCTTGAATTTTTTATATTCCGAAGTACAGTTTATAATCTGACCTGTTTCCGGAGAAGTATAGGCCCAGCTTTCACTCTGCCAGCTATTTTCCGGAAATCTCACAAGTGTCTGTTCAGTTATTTTTTTGTATTTATTTTCACTGTAACTGCCGCTATAATTTCTGAAACCGATAATTTTAACATCTTGGCCTATAAACTTTAGGTGGTAAGTTTTGGTTTTATCGTAAGAAAAAATGTCTTCATCCATCATCTCATAGCTGTATTCGTAAACAGTTTCTCCTTTTGCATCAGGGTAAGTAGTATACGTTCTTTTGTAATCAGATCCAATAAATGAAGGTGATTCGAGGTCGTTAGTGTTACGTTGATCCAGAATTATTTCATTTGAAAGAAAAGGCAGGAAATAGTCTTTAGGATCCTCAATCTGGGCAAATACTGTTCCTGATTTCCAAACTAAAAATGCAGCAATAATGATTTTTTTCATCTTTGATAAATATAATACGAATTAAAGACAATATTTCTTTACAGCCAATACTGCAAATGAATTAGTTAATAAATGTTTTAACATTAACGAATGTGGAATACCAACTTCTTCAAATTCCGCCCCTTCTTTTAAATAGCCAAGTCTCAGATAAAATGGTACAGCAGTATTTCTGGCATGCAGTTCAATAGTACTAAAACCATTGTCCCTGGCATAGTTTTCTGCTTGCTCCACCATTTTAGTGCCCGTACCTGTTCCCTGCATTTTTTCATCCACAGCAACCTGACGCATTTTAATAATGCTGTTACTAAGTTTTTTCAAAAGCATAATTCCCGTAAGTCTGCCTTCTTCAAATGCTGCTAGATGAATCTGATCGTGCTCTGTATCAAGCTCTTCCTTTAAAAAAGACAGTGAAAGTGGCTTTCTTAAAATGTCATGTCTTAATGCAATAGAAGCCGCATGCTCAGCTGATCCGAAATTAAGAATTTTAAAAGAAATTGTTCTGCTCACTATACTTTTGATTTAGTTTGGGCATCTACTACCGCCACTGAAACCATATTCACTATTTCACGCACGGAACTGCCAAGCTGAAGAATATGAATCGACTTTTTAAATCCAAGTAAAATTGGTCCCATACTTTCTGCTGCGCCAAAACTCTGTGCAAATTTGTAAGCAATATTACCCGATGCCAGATTTGGAAATATAAAAGTATTTACGTCTTTATTCACAAGACTGCTAAAAGGAAAATTCTCGGCAAGCATTTCTTTATTTATCGCGAAATTAGCCTGAATATCACCGTCAACGGTAATTTCAGGGTGGTTTTTATGTAGATAAGCCACAGCATTTGCCATTTTTTCAGGAACCTCGCCTTTTGATGAACCGAAATTTGAATAACTTAATAAAGCAATATTAGGTTGAACATTAAACTGCTTAACCGCCTCATGTGTCATTCTTGTAATTTCAACAAGTTCGCTTGAAGTCGGATCAATATTAACGGTAGTATCTGCAAAAAAGTAAGGTCCTTTTTTGGTCATGATTATATACATGCCGGCTACTTTAGTGATATTATTAGCAATGCCGATAATACTAAGCGATGGTTTTAATGTTTTAGGATAGTTTTTTGTTAAACCGGAAATAAATGCGTCTGCATATCCATGCTCTACCATCATGTTTCCATAATAGTTTCTGTCGCGCATCAGTTTAACAGATTCATAATAGTTTGTGCCTTTACGCTGGCGTTTTTCAAAATAAGATTTGCCAAACTCTTCGCGCATTTTATCTTCTTGCAATGGATCAATAATCGTAACATCATTGAGTTCGATTTTGTTTTCTTCAAGAAGTTTTTTAATTTTTTCAATATTTCCAAGTAAAATCGGAATGGCAACCTTGTCTTCTTTGACAATTTGAGCAGCTTTCAATATTTTAACATTGTCAGCCTCTGCAAAAACTACGCGCATTGGTTGCTGCCTTGCTTTTGACATTATCCTTCTGATAAACCTGTTGTCTAGTCCCATCCTGCTTCTCAGGTCGAGCGCATATTTCTCCCAATCTAAAATAGGATGTTTTGCTACGCCACTATCCATAGCTGCTTTTGCAACAGCAGGACTTACTATTTCAATTAATCTCGGATCAATTGGTTTAGGGATAATATAGGTTCTGCCAAAAGAAACATTTGTTTCGCTGTATGCGCTAAGCACACTTTCCGGTACAGCTTCGTGTGCAAGAGAGGCGATGGCATGTACAGCTGCAAGTTTCATTTCTTCATTAATTGTCGTTGCTCTTACATCAAGTGCGCCACGGAAAATAAATGGAAAACCAAGTACATTATTAACCTGGTTTGGATAATCACTCCTTCCGGTAGCAAAAATAATATCAGGTCTTGCAGCAATTGCAAGTTCATAAGTAATTTCAGGATCCGGGTTTGCCATTGCAAAAACTATCGGATCACTGCCCATACTTTTAATCATCTCCTGCGACAATATATTTCCTTTTGAAAGTCCGATAAAAACATCAGCGTTTGCCATCGCTTCTTCCAGTGTTTCTATTTTAGTATCATTAGCAAAAAACTGTTTGTATTTATCAAGGTCTGTG
Source organism: Bacteroidia bacterium (assembly GCA_014376345.1). GTDB lineage: Bacteria > Bacteroidota > Bacteroidia > NS11-12g > UBA955 > JACMRS01. The sequence continues at coordinate 5,912 of JACMRS010000204.1, forward strand.
CGACTTGTACGAAGCGTGCCTTTGCTATCAAGCATCAGCAGGTTCTCTTTTTTAACGCCAAGTGCAATAAATAGTTTCGAGCAACTCATAGCTGATGCTCCGGCGCCATTCACTACCATTTTTATTTTAGAGATTTCTTTTTTAACAAGAATTAAAGCATTCAGCAAGGCAGCGCCACTAATAATAGCAGTACCGTGCTGATCGTCGTGCATAATAGGAATGTTTAAAGCTTCGCGAAGCTGAGCCTCAATTTCGAAACATTCAGGAGCTTTAATATCTTCTAAATTAATGCCACCA
>JACMRS010000205.1 GCA_014376345.1 Bacteroidia bacterium
CATTATTGTTTTTATCTGTGATAATTACTCTGTTGATTGCAACGTCTGCAGAAAGCAGCTGAGATAATGGTTTGCAGTAGTCAAGAACTACTACATACTTATCTTTAATTTTAACAGTTACAGTATTTGCAGAATCGTTTGAATTCCAGGCGCGTAATGTAAATGTATATTTACCTGCATTGTTAAATTTCAACACCGGATTTTTACTTTTTAAAGTAGAACCAGCCTGAAGCGTATAAGTTAATGGGAATATGCTCCAAAGGAATTTATCTGCTTTATCAGAAACTGTTGTCATTCTTACAAGATCGCCAGTAGATGGACGCACATTGCTTGCAGTGAAATCAAGCTGAGTTGGAGTATTAGGCGTAACAATATTTATCAGTTGACAAATACGACCAGTACCTGTGCAAGATACAATATCAAGACAAACATCATATTGACCATCAGTAAAGAAAGTATGTAACATATCATCTCTACCGTCAGGCATTGCGATTACTTCACCAGCTGAAACCGGAGAACCGTCGATTGTCCAAGTATATTTAGGCACACCTGCAAGATTGTTAGAAAGATTTGTAAACCTTAATGGAACCCTGTTGTAACCAGGTGTTGTTGCCGCTGCAAAATTTGCAATCGGTGGAGTACCTGTTCCAAGTTCACTTTTGTAGAATGCAGCAAAACCAGAGTCTACAGTTCCGCTAGAACCTTCCATATCTATATACATAGAACCTGATAAGGCAGTAATTGTAAATGGAAGTTTTGGTTTGTCAGCGTTGGTGATAGTATAAAGAAGTTTTGATTTGTCTTTAAATGCAGCATCATAAACACTTACAAAGTGACCTGCACCTAATTTAATCTTAGTAAAAGTAAGATTGATTTTTTTAGCATTACACGGAGTAATTGTTAAACGGGCACAACCCGGATCAGCATTAATGTTGGTATAAGGTAGATTTGGTCCACCGTAATCATAAACTGTTCCTGTAGCACTTTCAGATTTATTCGGGCCATAGCAAAGATTGTATTGAGTAGGCTCAACAACAGTGATATAACATTTTTTCATTACCCTTTTAGATAATCCTACGTCATTTTTAGTTGTAAGCAATACAGTGTAGCAACCTGCAGCGTCAAAAGAGAATATTGGATTTTGAGAAGCAGTTGTTGTTCCGTTAATAGGATAAACATATCCGCTTGCTAAATCTTTAATATCAAGTAAGTTAGAACTGTCATAAACACTCCATGTCCACTGGTATGGTCCCTGAGTTGAAAGATCAAATAATTGTGCAGTTTGATACTGCTCAATTTTAGTAGCACTAGCTATAAAATCTGCAACCGGTATTTGAGTTGGAGCAACAACGTTAAAACATTTAACGATACTGTCTTTACCTAAACAATTTGTTGCTCTTAGTTTAACACATTTGTTTCCTGTAGTATTCCATGTAAACTGATAATCAGGATCAATAGGACTTGCTGCACCACCTGTAGATGGAGAATAATTGTAACCGTTTACGTCTGCATCCCAGTCATTAAAGATATTAGTTTTATCTTTATTAAGGAATTTAACGTTGGTTTTAATGAAAGCAGTAGCAGGTGCTACAAAATCTGCAGTAATAGTAGTAGGAAGTGCAAGATCTATACTGAAATCTTCAGTTTCACCATAATTAGGATTAGAACCATTACAAACACCGTTACATCCATAAGATGAATTCATGCTGCCATATTGATAATCAGTTACAATACGCATACGTGTTGCTCCTGCTGTAATACCACAAGGAATTTTAATAGTTTTTGCAGATAAAGAACCTGGAGTACCACCATTAGTAAACGATGCTGTCCAGCTAGTTGTCAAATATTCAGATGAAGAAAATGTATAATCCTTATTAAGATCTATCCATAAACCTATAACCATCGAAGTATATCCGTTTTTGGATGAACCACTTACACTTACAACATAAGATGAACCAGCAATAAGAGTAAAAGATTTAGAAGGAGTGTTCACCAATTTCCAATCTGATTGACATACACCTTGCGTAAAGTTAGGTCCATCAGGATTTTTGTTGTAAATAAGACTTCCTGCCGTTGTTTCCACTTTCACTTGCTCAATAGCATTCATATAAGCCGAAGGCGAATAATATGCTGTATGATAATAGTGATTAGAGTTGCACCATGGCAGCGAAGGCTGACCCACGGCGGTCACGGCGGATAATCCAACTGTGGAGAACACAGCGAGAGCCAACCGGAGCCCTGTTGATTTTAATTTAGTAACTAATTTTTTCATATACATTGTTTGTTTGTTTGTTTTAATAAATTTTACGAAGGACAATTATAGAAAGAAAAAAATTAAGAAAAAAATAAAATTAATTATTTTTTCATAAAATGACAATAAAAAGATGATTCAAACAGTCATTTAATATAATATTCTTCTTTTTTGTTATTCCATTTTTCAAACTTAATATTAAGTTGAATTAACTCAACACCGGTATTCCGGATACTTTGGAGGTAAAATTTGTTATTACCTTGATGAAATCCCGCAATAAAAAATTGCCGGGGAACAATTTAATAATAAAATGCGCTTTTTAATTGTTAACAATTCAAAAATACAATGTTTAAATAACTTATTGATATTTTAAGGTCATTATTATGTCAAACTGATGTCACTTAAAAGTCATCATTTTATTCTCAACTTTTGCCCAACAGTAAGATTTGTACCTGAAAGGTTATTTATTGATGTTATATCATTAACATTAACATGATGCAGTTTAGCAATACCATAAAGGGTTTCACCCGATTCAACAATATGCCAAACCGCAAGTGGCTCTTGTACTTCTACAGGTATCTGAGCTTTAACATTTCCTGCACCAATAAGTAAAACCATTCCCATATAAATATTATCTGAAACCAGATTATTGGCCTCCTTTATTGTTTCAACACTAATACTGTATTGTCTGGATATTCCATAAAGCGTTTCACCTTGCTTAACAACATGCTTTACAGGACCTTCAGCAACTACAGGAATTTCAGTGGCCTTTTCAATCTCATTAACCACCACCGCAGGAATAATTTTTGTGATTTTTACAATGCCTGTATCCGGCATTTCTCCTTTATGCTGAAGATGCAAGGTTTCTCCGGCTTTAGCTTGCGTACCAGATTCCATTTTATTTTTTTTATACAGATGCTTTATTTTAATACCATATTCCTGCGAAATAATCCACATTGTTTCTCCCGGCTTTACTACATGCTCTGCAACTGATGCTTTTCTTTTCTTCGGTTTCAGATATAAAACATCGCCGGGGTTTATAATAGCGCCTTTTTTTAAATCATTGTATTTGTATATCTGCCATTCGCCCATCTGATTTTCCTTTGCAATATCAGGCACTTGCTGTCCGGCCTTTGCAACAGTTATTGGAATATTATTATTGACAATCGTCATTGCTACCACTTCTTTTACTGTCGGTATTTCATTAAAAGGATCATAACCTTGCAAAACAATGCTGTCAAACCTGCCCAATCTGTTTCTTTCAATGGTGCCAATTAAAAGTTGAGGATACCTTGGATTTGTTGCATAACCGCAGTCTCTAAGCCCTTGCGACCAGCTGCGGTAATCATCTTTTGAAAGTGTAAATAATTTAGAATATCTTACATTTTCTTTCAAAAATCTGGAATGGTCTTTATAAGAATCGTTTGCTGACGGGTAGCACCTGAAACACTCTTGCAAATCGTCATCATCTTCTTTAATTGTACAGCCTGTCCACTCTTTTTTACACTTGATGCCAAAATGGTTATTACCCTCAACCGCAAGCCGGCTATTGCCACTGCCGCTTTCTAATAATCCCTGAGCCAGTGTAATACTTGCAGGAACACCGAAATCTCTCATTTCCTGCATTGCAATTTCTTTATAAAGCTCAATATATGCCTGAACAGACTGTTTTTGGGCAACACTGTTAAAGCCCTGAAAAAAAATTATTACTGCAAATAAAATCCTTGTAAACATCAATATTCAAACGTATTAAAGCCAAAAATAAGTATGTCTTTTTTATCGGGTAAATTAAATTGTCCACAGTTTAATTTTTGATTAACATATAAAATCATGTAAATTTGTTAACTATTATGAATCTCAAACTATCTTTTTTTACATTGATGCTTTTCATGCTTAATTGCACAGGAAGCATTTTCGCTCAGGCACAAAAACCAGAGTGGAACTTCTCTTTATCAACTTCTGCTTTTAAAGCGGGCGACACCATAGAAATTATTTTCTCAGCAAAAATTCCTTTTAATAACCACATGTATTCCACCAATACAGTATGTGAAATCGGTCCAATTAAACCGGAAATCCAGATTAATGCCGTCAATGCAACTGTTTTGGGAACAATTTATTCTGTTAATGACAAATCGGAAAAAGACGAAATCTTTGAATGTGTAGTCGGAACTTGGAGTCATAAAGCAGAGATCCGTCAAAAAATTGTCATAAATAACAATTCAAAAGTGACTTTTACCGGTTCTCTCACAACACAATATTGTGACGATAAAAAAGGAATGTGTTTTATGGATACCTTTGACTTCTCTTATTAAATTTTCGATGATCAAAAAAATATTATTTGCAATTTTCTTTTTTGCTTTTCTTCATTTACAGTCTCAGATAATTAATCCTGAATGGAAAGTTACATTTTCTAAAGCTGCTGTTAAAACAGGGGATGAGCTGGAAGTGATCTTTACTGCTTCGGTTCCAAAGAACTGGCACATGTATTCAACGTCGTTCTCACCTGATTGCGGGCCTATTCCTCTGGATATCCTTTTGAAGCCGGATCCTTCATATAAGATGATTGGATCTTTAAAATCAATCGGAGATATTAAAGAAATCGATAAAATATTTAATTGTGAAGTTTCTTTATTTCATAATAAAGCTGAAATAAGGCAGAAAATAAAAATTTTAGGTAATAATCTGAAACTAAAAGGTGAAATTGAAGGACAATGGTGCGAGGAAGACCAATGCCGCAATTTTTCGGTGGCATTAATAATACCTTCTCTTAAAATTTCAGGTGAATCAATAGGAATACCTGAAACTCCAATTCCTGTTCTTGACACCTCCAAAACAATTCCGGTAGTAACACCTGATACTTCAGCTATAATTGCAAGTTCAGCACCAACAACTGTCAACCAATCTTACAAATTAACCGGCTCTGAGGCTTCCGGAAACTGTGTAGTCAAAACCTTTAAAGGTGGCGCTGCCAAAACAGAAGATTACAGCTACTGGGGTTTCTTTATCATTGCATTTTTATCCGGACTTACAGCCTTACTTACCCCCTGTGTTTTTCCTATGATTCCGATGACGGTTTCATTTTTCATGACAGATAAGGAAATCAAGCGTAAAGGTATTTTTGATGCCCTTATTTATGGCGTTTCAATAGTTGCAATTTATACTTTAATCGGAACACTTGTAGCTGTTTTATTTGGCTCTGATGCTGCAAACTGGGTTTCTACTCACTGGATTCCGAATGTTTTCTTCTTCCTTATTTTCTTAGTATTTGCAGCCTCATTTTTCGGAGCATTTGAAATTAGTTTACCGGGCTGGCTTGTAAATAAAGTTGACAAACAGGCTGATAAAGGCGGACTACTTGGTCCTTTCTTTATGGCTTTCACGCTTGTACTGGTATCATTTTCATGCACCGGACCTATCGTAGGATCTATTCTGGTTGCTTCAGTTGGAGGTGAATACATCAAACCACTTATAGGAATGCTTGGATTTTCTCTTGCATTCGCTATTCCTTTTACACTTTTTGCTTTATTTCCTCATTGGCTTAATAAACTGCCAAAATCCGGTGGCTGGTTGAATTCTGTTAAAGTTTGCCTTGGTTTTATAGAACTGGCTTTTGGATTGAAATTCTTAAGTACTGCCGATCAAACCTATCATTGGGGAATTTTAGACCGTGAAGTTTACCTTGTTTTATGGATAGTCATTTTCTTTTTAATGGGTGTCTATCTTCTTGGCAAACTCAAATTTTCTCACGACAGCGATCTTCCTTATATTAAGGTGCCAAGATTGATATTAGCAATTTGTACCTTTAGTTTTGTAATGTATATGATACCCGGTTTATGGGGTGCACCTTTAAAAGGACTGGCAGGATACCTTCCTCCAATTCATTCGCAGGATTTTAATTTAGGGCCGCATGAAGTGAAAGGCAATATATGCGAACCTGCTAAATACGGCGATAAGCTTCATGTTCCTCAAAACATTGCTGGTTATTTCGACTATGAACAAGGCATTGCCTGTGCTAAAAAATTAAACAAACCTGTTTTCTTAGACTTCACAGGTCATGGCTGCGTTAATTGCAGAAAAATGGAAGAAAGCGTTTGGGCTGATCCGGCAGTTTTAAAAATACTGACTGAAGATTATGTGGTTATTTCACTTTATGTTGATGACAAAGTAGTAAAACTAGATCCATCCGAATACTTTACAGCCAGGCATGACGGCAAAGAAGTTACAACACTTGGAAAGAAAAATACGGCCATCCAACAGTGCATGTTCGGCACTAACAGTCAACCTGAATATATCACTCTTGATCTTGACCAGGAAATGCTTTCAAATCCAACTTTTGCTAACTTTGATTCAGACAATATTGAGAAGTTTATTGAGTTTCTTGAAGCTGGAAAAAAAGAATTTAATGCACGCCATAAAAAATAAAGATGAGCATTAAAAACCATTTTACAGAGGCCCACGATGTTTTGTCACGCTTTATTGCAGATGACAGAAATTTTGAATTAATAGCATCTGCAGGCGATGCTATGACAGAAAGTATTCGAAACGGTGGCAAAATTATCAGTTGTGGCAATGGCGGTAGTTTGTGTGATGCAATGCATTTTGCTGAAGAACTTACCGGTCGCTACCGCAATGACAGAAAAGCTTTGCCGGCAATCTCTATTTCAGATCCTACACACATGTCTTGCGTGGGTAACGATTACGGGTATGCGTATGTTTTTTCAAGATATGTTGAAGCTCTGGGAAACAAAGGCGATGTTCTTCTTGCAATCAGCACAAGCGGCAATTCTGAGAATGTCATCAATGCAATTAATGCAGCGAAAAGCAAAGGAATGAAAGTAATTGCACTTACAGGAAAAGACGGCGGAAAAATAGCCTCACTTTGCGATATTGAACTGCGGGCACCTTTTAGTGATTATGCAGACAGAGCGCAGGAAATTCACATTAAAATAATTCACTCACTTATAGATTACATCGAACAAACAATTTAAACAAAATATATAAACCCTTTTAATTCTATCACCTCATGTTAGTAAAAACCTATGGATCTGCCGTATACGGCGTGAATGCCTACACTATTACAGTAGAAGTAAATTTAAGTGGAGGCCAGACTGGCTTCTTTCTAGTCGGATTACCCGACAACGCAGTAAAAGAAAGCTGGATGCGTATTGACACAGCTTTTAAAAACAACGATATCGAATCGCCCCGGCGAAAGATTATTGTGAATATGGCGCCCGCCGATATGAAAAAAGAAGGCAGCGCTTATGATCTCACAATTGCTACAGCAATACTTGCAGCAAATGGCGAGATAGACAATCCCGAAGAAGTTGGAAAGTATATTATTATGGGAGAAGTTTCTCTTGATGGAAGCATTTTACCAATAAAAGGTGCTTTACCAATTGCAATTCAGGCTTTAAAAGAAGGTTTTAAAGGATTTATTCTTCCTGCACAAAATGCAAAGGAAGCTGCTATTGTAAAAGATCTTGAAGTTTACGGAGCAGAAAAAATTACTGACATTCCGGGATTTTTCAATGGTTACCACAAGCTTGAAAGAGTCATTGCCGACCCAAGAGGTGATTTTGATGACACAAAAAATGATTTTGATGTTGATTTTTCTGATGTTCAAGGTCAGGAAAACATTAAGAGAGCTATGGAAATTGCGGCAGCAGGTGGTCATAATATTATTTTAATTGGTCCTCCGGGTGCAGGCAAAACAATGCTTGCCAAAAGACTTCCAACTGTGTTGCCACCGATGAATTTGCAGGAGGCACTTGAAACCACCAAGATTCATTCTGTTGCCGGCAAACTGGGTGACAATGCAAGTCTGGTTTCAAAAAGACCATTCAGGTCGCCGCACCACACTATCAGTGATGTGGCGCTTGTTGGAGGCGGAAATGTACCACAACCCGGAGAAATTTCACTGGCACATAATGGGGTGCTTTTTCTGGATGAGC
>JACMRS010000206.1 GCA_014376345.1 Bacteroidia bacterium
CCGGATTTTTTACCAAAAAAGCTGGTAGACCGCGTTCACCGGAAATTAATTTATAAGTCCTTCTTTCGCTTATACTGCCTAATTCTGCGGCTGCAATACAAAAAAAATCAAGTTGCATTGCAAGTGGTTGGCCATGGAAATTACCTGCACTCAGAATCAAATCCTCATTAGGAAAAATATTTGGATTGTCTGTAACAGAATTAATTTCTGTTAGAAAAGTATTCTCTACATGCATCAGCACATCCAAACTGGCACCATGAACCTGTGGAATACAGCGAAAACTATAAGGGTCTTGAACATGTTCCTTTTTCCTCTCAATCAGTTCACTCCCTTTAAGGTAGTTGAAAATTGTTTCGGCCACCAGCGACTGTCCATGATGTGGCCTGATTGCATGTGAATAAGGAAGAAATGGTTCAATTCTACAATCAAATGCATCTAAACTCATAGCCGCAACAAGATTTGCTTTTGCAAAAAGTTTTCTGAATTTCAATATACACCACACGCCATAAGCGGCCATAAATTGTGTTCCATTTATCAGTGCAAGTCCTTCTTTGGCTTTAAGTTTAACGGGTATTAGTCCGTTGAGTTTAAGTGCCTCAGCAGCAGGAATTTTTTTATTGTTAAAATAAACTTCTCCCAGACCAATTAACGGAAGACATAAATGTGCAAGAGGAGAAAGGTCGCCACTTGCGCCTAGTGATCCTTGTTCATAAACAACAGGTGTAATTTTAAGGTTGTAAAAATCTATGAGTCTTTGAACGGTAGATAACTGAACACCGCTGTGTCCGTAGGACAAAGATTGTGCTTTCAATATAAGCATCAGTCTTGTAATGTTTTCCGGGACTTCATTTCCCATACCGCAGGCATGAGATTTAAGCAGATTTTCCTGAAGTGTTTCAAGGTCTGTATCGCTTATTTTTTTATTATATAGTGATCCAAAGCCGGTATTAATTCCATAAAAACTTTCAGAATTGTTACTTATTTTGTTCTGCAGGTAATTGAATGCTTTTTCAATTTTTTGTGTTGCATCAGTGCTTAAAGAAAGCTTTTCATCTGAATTCAAAAAATTTTCAAGAATTTCAAAATTTAGCGGATTACCTGTTTGCATTATAAAGGATGATTAAATTTTATCTGAAAGTTTATTAAGAATTTGATCTGTTGATGCTGCAAACTGTTCACCTGAGGTAAGGTCTTTCAACATGAAAGTATTATTTTCTATTTCTGAATCACCGGCAATTGCAGCAAATAAAATCCCTTTTTTATTAGCATAGTCAAGTTGTTTAGCAAGCTTTGCCGGAGAAGGGTATATTTCTGTTTTAATGTTATTTTTTCTCATCAATTCTGCTGCAGGCAAGCAGTATCCGATACCTTTTTCTTCCATTGGGCAAAACAGAATATCAGCAAAATTTATATTTTCATCTGGAAATAATTTTAACTCTTCCAGCACATCATAAATGCGATCTGCGCCAAAAGATATCCCGACGCCGGAAACACCTTTTAATCCGAAATTGCCTGTGAGATTATCATATCTGCCACCCCCGCCTAAGCTTCCCATAATGATGTTTAAAGGTTTCACCTCTACAATACAACCTGTATAATAGCTTAATCCCCGTGCAAGTGTGCCATCTAAAACTATTGAGTTAAGAGCTTCATTATTTTCAAGAAAACCGAGTACAGATTTTATTTCGGCAATACCTTTTGCGCCAATTGCAGTATGTCCGATCATACTTTCAATTTCATTGATTCTGTTTAAAGTAAGTGGCGCAGGTACGAGCAGAGGCTTGATTTGGGATAATTTAGAAGTGTCAATACCGTTGTCAGACATTTCTTTTTCTACCGCATCCCAACTGGTTTTGTCGAGTTTATCTAGGGCAACTGTAAAAGTGATAAAATTATCTGAAGCTCCCATAAGTTCAGCAAATCCTTCGAGGAGTTTGCGGTTATTAAGAAGAATAGAAACAGGAATATTGAGTGTTTTGAAAACTTTGTAATAAATTGAAAGCAGGTCGGCTTCATGAAGAAGGCTGTCGCTTCCTACAACATCGGCATCACATTGCCAGAATTCGCGGTAACGACCTCTTTGTGGCCTGTCGGCGCGCCATACAGGTTGCATTTGATAGCGTTTGAAAGGAAAAACAATGTCATTCCTGTTCATGGCTACAAAACGGGCAAACGGCACTGTGAGGTCGTAGCGCAGGCCTTTTTCAGAGATTTGTTTTGTATGTTCCCAGGACTTAAGATTATTATTTAGTAGCCAATTATTTACTTCTCCTTGTAGTTTTCTGGATTTAATTAAACCATCTATTTCTTCATAAGTAAATATAAATTTATTGAGATAATCACCGCTATTGAGAATTTTAAACAGGAGTTTGTCGCCTTCATCGCCGTATTTACCGGTGAGAGTATCGAGTTGTTCCATAGCCGGAGTTTCCAGAGGCATAAAGCCATAGAGTTTGAAAACACTTTCGATAGTAGAAA
>JACMRS010000207.1 GCA_014376345.1 Bacteroidia bacterium
ATTCCTAAAATCGCTATATTTGCCCTGATCAAACAAGTATGAAGTCATTATACCTGTGGCTTAATATTGCCACTATCTCTTTTCCGCTTTTATTTACCTTTGATAAAAGGATTAACTTTTATAAACGTCTGCCATTTCTTTTACCTGCAATAATTATTACTGGAATACTATTTTTAGCATGGGATCAGTTGTTTGTTATCTGGCATGTCTGGAGTTTTAATCCGGATTATTTATTAGGCTATTATGTAATGGATTTGCCGATTGAAGAGGTTTTGTTTTTCTTTACTGTTCCTTATGCCTGCGTATTTATTTTAGAGAGTACAAGAGTTTATATCAAGAAAGATATTTTTGGAAAATCGCACAGGTATATCACACTGGTTTTTATGCTGCTTAGTTGCTTTCTTTTTTACAAATATCAGCGACAACTATATACCACAGTAACCTGCTTAATCTTATTTTTCCTGTTGAATATTCAACTTATTGTAATTAAAAGAAATTACATGAGTAGGTTTTACCTGACTTATTTCATCAGTATCATACCAATGCTGATTGTCAATGGTATTCTTACGGCAAAGCCCGTGGTGCAATACAATCCGATGCATTTCACCGGCATTCGTTTGGGTACAATTCCGGTTGAAGATTTTCTTTATAACCTGGCGATGCTGTTAACATGCATTAGCCTTTATGAAATGTTCAGACGTTGGGGGACTCGAAATCGGTCAGCCCGCCGGAAACAATCAGTTTAAATACTTCAGTAGAATTCATATTTAAAGGTTTGATCTTTTCATTTTTAACAAGATAAAGGTCTCCCATAAATCCGTAAGACTTTGGGAAATATACACCTGAGTAACCGGGCAATCCCATTTTATGCAAATCTTTTCTTGTGAGAAAACCTATCTTATAAATATCTTCTCCGGACAATGAAACAAGCACAGGTTCAGAGAATTTTTTCTTTTCACCAACAAATGCTTCCATAATATCTTTAACTGATGAATAAAGAAACTTAATACCCGGAGTTTTCTCAAGCCATTCGTTAAACCAACCGAAAAGTGGTTGTGTAATGTAGCTGGAACCTAAAACACCAATTAAAGTTACACCGCTAAAAATAATTAGAATTCCCAATCCCGGAAAATGATCTTCACCCAGAATGCTGTCAATTTTCATGAACAACCAGTAAATAATACCAATTGTGGCAGCAAGTGGAATGCTGATGAGCATGCCTCTTAAAAAGTAATTTACTATTTTATTAAAGATGCGTTTGCGTCTTAATTCGTTTTCAAAATTATCCATGTTGTGTCAGGTCTTTACCAATGTCTTTCCTGAAATATTTATTTGTATACTGTATTTTATCGCAATTCATAAATGAAGTTTTTACGGCTTCATCAATTGTATTTCCCAAAGAAGTAATTGCAAGAATGCGGCCACCGTTTGTAACTGTTTTACCATCTTTTAAAGTCGTTCCTGCATGGTAAACTTTACTTCCGGTTACATTATCCAGTCCTGTTATTTCGTATCCTTTTTCAAAAGCTTCAGGATAGCCCCCCGAAACCATAAAAACAGTAGCAGCTGTTTTATCAGATATTTTAAGTTCTGTTTCTGAAAGTTTTCCGATGCCTGTAGCCCAAAGCAATTCTCCCAGATCAGTTTCAATTCGGGGAAATACCACTTCGGTTTCAGGATCTCCCATACGCACGTTGTATTCAATTACCTGAGGGTTTCCATCTACATTCATTAAACCAATAAAAATGATGCCTTTATAGGTAATGTTTTCAGCTTTCAAACCCGCTATAGTTGGTTTTACGACCCTGTCTTCAACTTTCTTTATAAACTCTTCATTAGCAAAAGGCACGGGAGAAATTGCGCCCATACCACCCGTATTCAAACCAGTATCCCCTTCCCCTATCCTCTTGTAATCCTTTGCTGCCGGCAATATTTTGTAAGAAGTGCCATCAGTTAAAACGAATACAGAAAGTTCAATACCGTGTAAATATTCTTCAATAACCACTTTTGAAGAAGCAGCACCAAATTTTTTATTTAAAAGCATCTCATCTAATGCAGATTCAGCTTCTTTAAGATCCTCAATAATCAATACCCCTTTTCCTGCAGCTAAACCATCGGCTTTAAGCACATAAGGTGGTTTTAATGTTTTCAAAAACGACTTACCTGTTTCAGCATTTGAAGAATTGAAGGTAGCGTAAGCAGCGGTTGGTACGCCATGTCTTTGCATAAATGCTTTGGAGAAATCTTTACTTCCTTCAAGCATGGCACCTGCTTTTGATGGTCCGATAACTTTAATGTGTTTCAGTTTCTCATCAGCTTCAAAATAATCATAAATACCGGCTACCAGAGCATCTTCCCCACCGGGAATCAGCATTTCAATTTTATTTGAGAGACAAAATGAAGCAATTTTTTCGAAATCAGTTACCTGCATGTCAATATTTTCAGCAACATCAGAAGTACCGGCGTTTCCCGGAGCTACAAACAGCTTATCACACAGAATGCTTTTACCCAGCATGTCTGCATAAACATGCTCTCTTCCACCGGAACCAAGTATCAGAATATTCATTTTATTAATCAAGTTGCGAAATTAAGCTATCCTTGGTTGTAGTTATTGACACTGTTTACACCAAATCAATTTAAAAATAAAAGATTTTGAAAATTTAGGAATAAACCTACCTTTGCATTCCGAATATGCCCGGGTGGCGGAATTGGTAGACGCGCTGGTCTCAAACACCTGTGGGTTCACGCCCGTACCGGTTCGACTCCGGTCCCGGGCACAAACTAAAGAGAAAGGAAAAGAGAAATTAAAAGCTCGTTTTCATTCTCTTTTTTTATTTTAAAGCAAAAACGATGACTGTAGAAAATACTAACGAAGAGATTATTCAGCAGGACAGGCAGTATGAGAATATTACTTTTGAAGAAAAGATTTTAAAGAACAGGGTATTTATTAAATGTTCTTTTCACAAATCCAGTCTTAAAGGCTGCACTTTTGAGAATTCTGTTTTTGAAGATTGTGTGTTTGATGATTGTGATATTTCTTTAATGAAATTTAAAGATACAAGCTTTAGTAATGTTACTTTGAAAAACTGCAAAGCGATCGGTGTTTTATGGGTAGAAACCAATAATCCGTTTTCTATTAATTGCACTAATACAAGATTGAGTTTTTGTAGCTTCTACAGTAAGAGTCTGAAGAAAAGTAAGTTTGTAAATTGTATTGCAGATGAGGTTGATTTCAGTGAATGCAATTTAGCCGGGGCTGATTTTACTGGCACCGACCTTCGCAATGCGCGCTTTTTAAACTGTGATCTGAGTAAAGCAAATTTTGTAGGCGCACTCAATTATTTCATTGATGCAAGATCTAATAAAATATCGAAGGCACGGTTTAGTTTGCCTGAGGCATTGTCTTTTTTGACAGCGCTTGATATTGAACTTGAGTAAGTTTATAAAGAATAAATCGTGTTATTTTAATGACAAATGGCACATGAAGTAAACTTCACATGCCATTTTTATATTAAACCGATAATATTATTATCTAATGATTTATAGGCAACAAACCCAATTCACGGTATTTTACCACTGATATCTTCTGATAATTAAATTTTGCGAAAGTTTCATTTACATTTTCAAGTGTCACTATTTCAACAGCACCTTCATTTGCCTCATCATATTTATCAGCATCTTTAGTCCAGTTACCAGAACCAACCAACAGTGCCCAAATAAAATTATCGTAAGTATTTTTTCCGAATGATGTCAGTCGAAGATAAGTATCATATTCTGTAAGGTTGTAATTGCGACAAACAGATTGCGAAGCGGTGTCTGTAGAAGAAAGATCTTCTCCAAGAAGCGTGGTTTCTACAAAACTTGTAGACTGGCCTGTACCATCAATATCAAAACCTAAATAGCAATGACTTGGCGTTGTAATCAAAAACGGTTTGATTCCCATTCGCATTAAAATAGATGCCATTAATACAGTGCCTTCCACGCAGTTGGCCTGTCTTGTATGAAATATTTCTTCAAATGTTCTTACATACTGAGCACTTACATGCGGGAATTTTTGAATGTCACCTTTAAAATAACTGTTAAGTGAACTGTAGCTAAAATTATGCTTATTGAAATAATCCCAGACAGCATACACCTGAAGGTAAACATCATCTGTACTTCCCTGATAGCCTGTAATTTTTTTAATGATACCTTCTTTTATGATACCCGGTATAATAGAATCTGTAATAATAGGATGGTTTTCATTGACGTAAGAAGTATACACATAATTTAGATCGAGCATCACACTTTTATTTGTAATGGCAATGTATGGACAATCATTAATTGAACGCACCTGCATGATTTTATTTTGTGAACTTACTAATTTATCATTTACATAAACAGTTATCAATATAGAGACCGGACGAGGCTGTCTCCAGGTTGAGAGA
Organism: Bacteroidia bacterium; assembly: GCA_014376345.1. Taxonomy (GTDB): domain Bacteria; phylum Bacteroidota; class Bacteroidia; order NS11-12g; family UBA955; genus JACMRS01. Next base: position 4,428 of record JACMRS010000207.1, read on the forward strand.
TTCTGCCATTTATAAATTATTTGAGGATAGGCATAAAAATCCTGTCTGGTAACAGCCATCTCAAAAGACAGTTCACTTGTTTCCATTATTTCAGGACTTTCAACAACTATTCTGACCTTTGTTTTTGCTTTTAACTCATCAAACATAGCGCCCATCTGACCGTTTGCATCGCCATAAAAATTACCTGCTGAATTTCCTGATGCTTCATTTCCTAATTGCGAAACAGCCCATGAATAGGATGGATAAATCTGATTGTCAAAAAAAGAATCAAAGTGCCAGGATATTTTTGTCGGTTTACCTGCAAATGATGCTGTGGCAACAAATAGAAATGCCGTAAGTAGTTGTATTTTTAGTTTGGTCATGTCTGAATTAATTTTGGTTCAAATATATGAGGATTTTGTATTTATGTACAATAATACATTTGCGGGGGTATGTGTTTAAGGGTAACCGCGAGGGTTACCCCTACGATCATCTCCATGATATATATGCATGGGATTATTGCGGAATACCAAATATACGAAACCATCATGGATATCCACACGTAAGGGTAACCCTTGCGGTTACCCATTGGATCCCCATCGATCATCTCTATGATAACTTTAAGGGTAACCGCGAGGGTTACCCCTACGATCATCTCCATATTTACGAAACCATCATGGATATCCACACGTAAGGGTAACCCTTGCGGTTACCCAATGGATCCCCATCGATCATCTCTATGATAACTTTAAGGGTAACCGCGAGGGTTACCCTTACGATCAATCCACCAACAAAACCCCTGCCCCACTATAAGAATGAATACTGCCATCATACATCGCATCGGCTGAAACAGGTCCCATCTTAAACTTACCCTTCGAGACTGCCCTTACCATATAATAAAAAGTAAGAGGCCTGTCCTGATATAAATCTACAAAGTAATTGATCCTGTCATCACGGATATCAAAATGGTCAGAATAACTCTGATCATTCGTCCAGCTAAGGTCTTTCTCCGGAGTAATCCTTGGATTTTCAATCTCAAACCCTGCAGGCAGAATGTCTGTAATTACAATGTTATTCAGCGTTGTGGCATAAGATGAAGCAAGCGTAATCTTAACAATTACCAGATCATTCTGTTTCACACTGGCCAAACTGATTACCTCATGATTTCTGTTATAAAATGCTTTTCGCACTTTCATTCCATTGTCTTCTTCTACTACCTTACCGCTTTTGCTAATTCCCTGAGCTGTCCAGAAATAATAAACATCCGCAGTGCCGTTAGAACGTATCGATGTGCCATTGCCAAACCCTTTTGTTATTTTAAGATCTTTACCTGAAAAAGTGCCAAGCAGATTTTCTTCCGCATAAATATCTGCCTTACCTCCAGCTTTCACTTTATTCTTGGCAATTTTTCCTAAAGCAAGAAAACTGAATGCAAGCTCCTGAGTATTCGGGTATTTCTCTTCTTTTAGATTTTTAGAAAGCTCCCTTGCAAGTGAAATCACCTGCGGATTATCCATATTTTTATCTATCAAAGTATTTAACACCAAAGCCTTATTGCGCAATGGCGAACTAAAACTACCTCCCAGATATTGCAGATTGTTATCGTCAACATACATTTTCGGAAGCACATCCTGATAACTACTCTGATTGCCCGTGTAAGAAAACGCAGCTGCCAGAAGATAACGGCTGTCAGTGGTAATCTTATTCAAATGCAACTTGCAATAATTCATTGCAGGGCGGTTAGGACTTCCGGCAAGTGCAAGCGTATAAAGCGCATATATTTTTTCTCTGCTGATAATGGTTCTTGCAGTTTCTTTGCCATTGTTATAATACCAATCGCGCTCTTCCATGCTGTTATTCGAAATAGAATTAAGGTAATTAACCAGTTTAGATTTCACACCGGCATTTACTTCATATCCTGCCTTTTCAGCTTCTACCAGAAAATGTAATCCGTAAGCACTCGCCCACTGAGACACATAATTTTCACCCGGCCAGTAACTCAATCCGCCACTGTAAGTCTGAAATGAATAGAGCTTATTAATAGCCGCATTCACATTAGCAACAGGATTCAAATCATTGTCTCCTGATGTAATCATAGAAACCTTGTTCGTATTTCCTGTCGCTTTTATAAAGTCAGCAAAATAAATTTGAGGGAATGCCTTTGAAATAGTCTGCTCGATACAACCATGCGGATAGCCCAAAAGATTCTGCAGACTGCATGTGTATTGCGCAAGCGGTGAACTGCTTACCAGTAAACTTGTTTTCATTGAAGAAGGAATAAAATCATTGATCATTTCAATTGTTGCCGTTGTATTTTTTGCAACAGCACCTTCACCGAAAATCTTAACAAGACTCGATCCCGGCCTGATTGTAATATCTGTTTCATCAGTAAACGTTTCACCGAAAGATTTTACTTTAACAGTTACTTTACCATAACCAATATCATCCTTTGCTTTAAGAGTATAATACACCACCCCTTCTTTACCCGCAGCAATACTGACTGATTGCGATTCACCCGGCACCATTTCAATAGGGCCGCTTAACATTATTTCAGGTTTTGCAATCGTACCGTTTTTAGTGGTATTCATCACATTAATGCCAAGTTGAATTTCATCTCCCGGAGTCAAAAATCTTGGAAG
>JACMRS010000208.1 GCA_014376345.1 Bacteroidia bacterium
CACCTTTATTAGTGGCATCATTTTCAGCATTGTAGACAATTCTGTCTACTTTTTCTTCAATCAAGACCCTTTTTCCTTCAACCAAAACCTCTTGTGTTGTCTGTTCCAATGAACTTAAACTAACTTTCCCCAAATCATGCACATCTCTTTTTTCATCTATATCCAACTGAATGTCTTTTGTTTTATAACCAATAAAAACAAGAGACAGCCTGTAATTTCCGGAAGGGACCTTAGATAAGGTAAACTTCCCTGCATCATCGGTAAGCGTACCGTCAACAGCTTTATTATCAGAAGCACGGATAAGAGCCAGGGTGACAAATTCCACAGGTTGCCCATTGGCAGAATCAATAATGGTCCCGGTTATCTTTCCCCTTCCATCTGCTATTGCTGGTTGCATAACTGCATTTGGATCTGCAGCTTTTTCCTGTGCAAACAAATTGGAGAACAATAAAAAACAAAGGAAAGACAAAAGGACTTGTTTCATTTTTGTTAAAGTGTAATGTTCAAAGATGTGAATTTAATACAAATAAAAAATAATAATACAGATTAATAAAATATTAAATACTCAAAAATGCTCGTCAATATTCTATAAATCAATTGTTTAATTAAAATATATTTTCGACTAATTTTATATATCGGTCGATTATTCTATAAAACTTTCGACCAAATATGTTTTGTGTTCGAAAATAATTTTTAGATTTGTCGCCACAGCATCAGAAGAAAAGGTTTTAGCAGCCTTTACAAGAAAGAAAATACTCCATGGAAATTATTGAAAAAGAAGAAGGTAAACTTGAGGTGATACTAAAGGCAGCCCAGAAGAAATTTGCAGAATTTGGCCTTGCAAAAACGACCATGAACGATATCGCTGCTGAATTAGGCATGGGAAAAGCAAGCTTGTACTATTATTTCACCTGTAAAGAGAATTTGTATGAAGCTGTTATAAGAAAAGAACAAGACCACTTTCTTCAGGAAATTCAAAAAATTATTAAACCAAAAGCAAATGCAGTTTCCATTCTCAGGGTATATTCAAAAAAACGACTTACCCTTTTTGAATATTGCCTGAATCTGGCAAAGCTCAATGGTGATGGAATGGCGACCTGCATGCCTTTTGTCAAAAAACTCTATACTGAATTTAACAAAAAGGAAGTTCAATTAGTTGAATCTATTCTGAGATTGGGCATTCAAAATGGTGAATTTGAAATATCAAACACCAATGAACAGGCAGAGTTTATCTGCACAATGATGATGGGTCTAAGAATGGTAGCAAAAAACAGGATGACTGAATCTCAAATGAGCAAAGAAGATTATAAAACACTAAACAATAACATGGATAAGGCGATTCAAATGTTTATTTGCAGCATTCTTGTTTAGTTGTGCGTGGTGGGTTGTGGGTTATGGGTTGTGAGTGCATACAACCAATTTGTAAGATTAAATATTAAACACTAATAAAACTCCTCCCTGGCTCCTCACAATATAGAAGATACCCTGGAGATTAAAACCAAAAAATATGACCAAGTCTTTTTTAACACTTTTACTCCTGACTACTTGGTTGTCAGGGACTTCACAGGATGCAAAATCAAGTTACTCCTTAAAAGAAGCAATTGATTATGCTATTACAAATAACAATCTTGTTAAAAGCAGTGAGCTTGACCGGCAACTGGCCAAAGCCAGGATTGGTGAAGTACGCGCAGGTGCACTTCCTCAAATCAATGGCAATGCGGACCTGTTACATTACTTACAGGTACAGAAAAATATC
>JACMRS010000209.1 GCA_014376345.1 Bacteroidia bacterium
CTTCATAGCTGTGAAGTTTTCCACAATAATAAGTTCTTTACCGGAATTTTAAAACCTGATTTTGTTTTTTAATATTATAGTCATATCTTTGCCATTCGAAAAATTTATTGACGAGAATAGAATTTAGATACTAATATGGCAAATCATAAGTCAGCGTTAAAGAGAATCCGTGGTAACAGAGCGAAATATTTATTAAATCGCTACCAAATGAAAACTACGCGTACTTTCGTAAAAAGATTAAGAGCTACTACAGTGAAAGCTGATGCTTCTGAATTGTACAAGAAAGTTTCCGGTATGTTGGATAAATTAGCTAAAAGAAACATCATTCATAAAAACAACGCAGCAAACAAGAAATCTAAACTTGCTAAGTTGGTGAATAAATTAGCAGCTTAATTTCAGCTGATATCATTCCTAAAGCCTTCCCGTATTTACGGAAAGGCTTTTATATTTTATACTGAATACTGACGGCATATTTTTTTCCTTCTAAAAACAACATTAAATCAACAACTATGAAAAAATCAATCATTTTTGCAGCTTTTATAAGCCTGCTAATGGCCTTTTCCTGCACAGATAGCGGTAAGGTGAAAGACGATGCTCTTGAAGGCGAAAGCAATGGCACCAATACAGGCCCTGGTAAAGAGCATATCATGGATGACAGTGCGCAGGTCAAGGCCGATAGCAGCAATGCCCACATGCACTAGAAACAATGATCCAAGGGTGAAATCAACATTGTATTCCGCTCTTGGTTCATCATTTTTTCATTTAATTCCAATCTTTATCGTTCTCTTCAGAACAATACTTAATCTTACCTGTTATCAAGGAACGGTTGGTATTTTAATATATTTGCCTGAGTTTAAAACTTCCTAAACAAAATGGGGAACAGGAATCTAACAAGTATGATGTGTCTGGATGTATTTTTATCTTCTTTAACAAATGAAGAGTCTGAAGCCATACAGCATCAAATCAAGCCATTAAAGCATAAATCTCATTCTTTGATGAGTTATGATATTATGAGCCATTACTTGCTGGATAGTTTTATCCAATCTCAGAAATCGATAGATCTTCAATCATTACTTTCTTTCAATAAAAAATTCCACTGGAACATTGATCTGGAACAGTTATTACAATCTGAATATACAGCACTTGTTCTGACAAATATAGAAAAGAAAATCGTCTGGGCGAATAAAGGCTTTACTAAAATGACTGGATACCCGGTAAATTTCGCCGTTGGTAAAAAAGCATCTTTTTTACAAGGAAAGGAAACTTCACCTGTAGTACTGGAAAAAATCAGACAGCATTTATCCTCAGGAATCCCTTTTAATGAGACTATTATAAACTATACACAGCAACACGTAGCCTATAACTGTCATGTAAGCATCACTCCTCTCCGAAACTATGCGAATGAAATTACACACTTTATTGCATTGGAAAGAAAAGGATTCTGATTCAACCTTCTGGTTTGGAAACGATGTCTACAAATTCTTTTGAAGTGAGCACTTCAATCTCTGAAAAATAAAAATCTTTTACATTTTCGGTGATGATGTATTGGCATTTGGAATGAATGGCGGAATAGTATTCCATTCCATATTGCAGATCTTTTACTTTTTTATTCTGAAAAACCTGTTGAATCATATCGTGATTCATATTACCCACCTGAATATGTTCTGTAAGTAGTTTTATTTTTCCTAAAGCGTTTTTTGTACCTGGTTTCTTCTCAGCAAAATAAAATGCAATACCAATACACAGCGGAAAAGTTACAAGCTTATACATTGGATTAGAGGCAAGGCTTAAAATACGTGCGGCATTTGTAAAAACAGGATACTCTTTGTTCAATACCGATACAAGAATATTTGCATCCAGAAAAACTCTCATTTCTTAGACTTATAATATTCTTTGCTCAAATCCTTTCTGGATTTGGGTTTGCGGGAATAGCTTGTTTTACCTTCTGCTATTTCAAGCAACCAATCACTGATGGGCAACTTTCGAGGTTGGGATACTTTTGTTCGGTAGCGCGTCGTA
>JACMRS010000210.1 GCA_014376345.1 Bacteroidia bacterium
ATAATAATTCCGATCTCACTAAAAATATTTAGTGTTTGATTAAAGTACCAAAGAGAAAAAACAGCACCTGCAATTGCGAGAGGAACAGTAAACATAATTATTAAAGGATCTTTAAAACTTTCAAACTGGGCAGCTAGAATTAAATACACTAGCAACAATGCGAGTCCGAAAGCAAACACCAAACTGGAAGAACTCTCCGCAAAATCACGGGATGCGCCTGTCAATGAAGTAGAAAATGTTTCATCCAATGTCTTATCAGCTATTTTTTTCATTGCTTCAATACCATCCCCTATTGTTTTTCCGGGTGCAGGACTGGCACTTACAGTAGCCGACATAAATCTGTTATAATGGTAAAGTTGCGGTGGATTACTGCTTTCTGCAACAGTTACTATATTATCCAGCTGAACCAATTCACCTGATGAATTTCTGACATAAATTGAATTTAAATCTATTGGCTTGTCACGAGAAGACCTTTCAAACTGACCAATTACTTGGTATTGTTTGCCGTTCATATTAAAATAAGCCATACGCTGTGGACTGAAAGCAAGTTGCAGTGTTTTTGCAATATCCAGAATTGACACTCCCAAATCACGTGCTTTATCACGGTTGACTGTGACATTTAATTCGGGTTTATTAAATTTAAGGTTAACATCTGAAATCTGAAAAGTTTTATCTTTTGAAACTTCTTCCATAAACTTTGGAAGTTTTTCTTTCAAATGCTCAAAATCAGGAGCCTGAATTACAAACTGAACCGGTAATCCGCCAAATCCACCGGTTGAAATAGTTTGTTGCTCTATAACAACTACCTTGGCTTCCGGAAAGGCTTTTGATTGCTTAGTAATGTATTGTGCTATTTGTTTTTGAGATCTTTTTCTATCTTCAGGATCAGTAAGAGCAAGTCTTACAAAACCTGAGTTAGCTGATCCTGATCCTGCAAAATTTGGTGAAGTAACCGTAAGACAAACTTTTTTTTCCGGCACTGAATCCTCAATAAACTTAGTCATTTTATCTACAAATGAATCGGTGTATTCAAATGTTGCACCCTCAGGAGTAGTAAGTGACAAACGCATCCAGCTTCGGTCTTCTGTTGGCGCCAGTTCTGACTTTAAACCAGATCCGAAATAATATATAATTCCAATACAGGCAACTATCATATACAATGCCACCCATTTTTTATCTAGAAATCCGTTTAGGGCATTTTGATAACCATTATTTAGTTTTATAAAATAAGGTTCTGTTAAAGTATAAAATTTACTTTTCTTATCACTTTTTCTAACAAGTTTGGCATTTAACATTGGAGTTAATGTTAAGGATACAAATGCTGAAATCAATACAGAACCTGCAAGTACAACTCCGAATTCCTGAAACAATCTTCCTACAAAACCCTGCATAAATATAACAGGCAGAAAAACAGCAGCCAGCGTAATTGAAGTAGAAATAACTGCAAACATTATTTCATTTGCGCCTTTTTTTGCTGCCTCCATAGGCGACATGCCATCTTCAATTTTCTTGAAAATATTTTCCGTTACCACAATACCATCATCCACTACTAATCCTGTTGCCAGTACAATTGCAAGAAGCGTAAGAACATTGATAGAGTAGCCCATCAGATACATGATAAAAAATGAGCCGATAAGTGAAACCGGAATATCAATAAGCGGCCTGAAAGCCACCACCCAATCACGGAAAAAGAGATAAATAATTAAAATTACAAGAATGATTGCAATCAACAAAGTTTCTTCAACTTCTGTAATTGATTTTTTAACAAACTTTGTGTTGTCTAAGGCAATATTAATTTTGAAGTCTTTTGGAAGTTCTTTTTTAAGTTGCTCGTAACGTTTATAAAATTCATCTGAAATATCAATATAATTTGCTCCCGGCTGTGGCACGAGTGCAAGACCAATCATTGGTATGCCTGATTCTTTTAAAATGGTTTCTTCATTTTCAGTTCCCAATCTTGCATAACCTACATCTCTCAGTCTGACAATATTTCCATTCTCATTTTTAATAATTAAATTATTAAATTCATCCTCATTAACAAGTTTGCCTTTAGTATTCAGAGTCAGCTCAGTATTATCTCCTGCTATTTTTCCGCTTGGCAGTTCAACATTTTCTTTATCTAGTGCGACAGAAACATCATTTGGTGTTAGTCCGAAAGCAGCGAGTTTAGCGGGATCAAACCAGATGCGCATTGCATATTTTTTCTGACCCCAAATCTGCACTGTACTCACACCCGGAATTGTTTGCAACCTTTCAGCAATCACATTTTCAGCGTAATCACTTAATTCCAGATGGTTACGGGTATTGCTTTGCAGTGTCATCGAAATAATAGCATCTGCATTGGC
>JACMRS010000211.1 GCA_014376345.1 Bacteroidia bacterium
CACAAGCAGCACCTGTGATCCTGCATTTTCAGGCTCAATAGGATGCAGTGATGTTTACAGTGTCAACCTTCATCACAGCAACAAACAATATTTTCCGGGTGCACTTGCAGGCACTGCTTCTACCGATACTTTGTATGTTTTCTCTCCTTTGTATTCTAAAGAGCAACTGCGACTGCACAGACAAAAATCAGCATCCGTATTCTTTGCCACTCCACCAAGAACAAACGAGAACTACAAGAGTTTTGTTTTGCAGGATACCATTGCCTCTTTCACAATAAATAAAGTTGAATATAAGGATGCTTTTCATTCAAAAAGACCATCAACAGCAGATGATGACTACATTACAGACATCTGGTGGGCCAAACATATCGGTTTGTTAAAAATCATCAAAACAGACGGTCTCACACCCGCAACCACCTGGGAATTGGTGAGTAGTGAGATAAAGTAAAACGGGAGATTTTTTCAGAGTAATTGTATGAAGACACTGCCCATATTGACAATTTTAATTTCTGTTTATGGTTGTAATAACAATCAGATTCCGAATTCCATAAATTCTCTCAAGGCAAAAATTACTCTAAATAATGATTCTGCTTTCAGACATCTACAGGACTATCCGAAAATAAAAGATTCGACAAAATTTATTTCAGACCTTATTCAGACATTTAAACTTGAGATCGATCAAGTTCAAGATCAAAATTTAAATGCTAAAATAACAGCTTATAACAAAGTAAAACTTTACGGCTCTGACCTTGATTATTTCTTTATTGAATATGACTATGCAACTGGATCTGGTGCTGCTTTTCCTTGGAAGTATCAGCTAATTATTTCAACAGAAGGAAAACTTGTAAAAGCATTATCAGCTTTTCATTTTAAATTCATTACGATATTTAAAAATGAAAATCCTTTTTTAATGATAGTTTCAGCATCTTCAAAAGGAAACGGAGGTCATGAAATTTATAAAATCAGAGGAGATACTTTGGAAAATGTTTATGAAGGATATTACAACTGCAATTTAAGGACGTATGACGCTCACGAAGACAATATGATTTATGAACCCAATGAATTGACATTAAAAATTCAAGATTACAACAAAGATGGTTTTAATGATATTTCATTCAATGGTAAAATTGTATTTATTCAGGGCCGTACTAATAATGGTATTTGGTATGACGAAGAAACTATAAATGGAAAATTAATAAAATATTCAGTTGATCATCCATTCAAGAAGTTTCAGGTAGAATATGTTTTTCTATACGATAGGCTATCCGGACACTTCAAAGCAAAAGAAATTTACACCGATAAGTTTGGACTTAATGATTAAGCAAACAGCGAATCTGCACGCTAAATCATTGAAATATTTCTACATCTTTCGATCACCTCTTCACTATAGCTTCACAATCCTAATAATTTTCTCTCCAACTTGCAGAAAATAAATACCTTCCTGTAAAGTATCAACTTTAATGCTGTTTTCCAGCTTGCCAGACACAACAATTTGTCCGTAAGCATTGAAAATTTGGAAGTTACCGCTCATGTTTTCGGTGTAAATAATATCCGTAACCGGGTTAGGATAAATAAGCTGAGTAAGGGTGTTGACTTTCTCAACTGATACATATTGTTCATACTCAACAAAATCACAACCGGGAGTTGTAGTACCTACTAAATCATCAGTAATATCCCAATAAATCAATTCATCATTTGCGCATATTGCTTTAACAACACCGCCATAATCCATTGTTGCGGGGTCAGGATAGCTCCAACCATAAGTTTTTTCACCAAGTAATTCAACCCAAATTAACTTAATTGAAGGTTCATTATTTACATGAAGGTACCAATGTTTATATGTTTTTCCATCCTGCAAAACAGTATTGATTACTGAGTCAACTATAAAATTCTTATTTCCTCTGGAATCGATATAATTGAATGTATCACCGGACACCAAACTATAATCATATCGCAAAAAACTATCCTGCCCGTTAATCAGAAATATTTTATTTTTAGCTTTAAAAAAAGTATCTTGATTTCTTACCGGCAAACTTTCTTGCAAAGTAAAAACTGCACTATCCATAGTAGTCCATAAAATATGAATGCTGTCGGTACTGGCATATTTATCGTGTGGTGGCGCTTGTATACTGTAGAGTATTTTAAAAAATCGAGTGCCTGAAATAAGCGACTGAGAATGCAGGTTGATGCTTGTAGTAAGTGCAACAAAGCACACAATTTTAAAGATTAAATTTTTCATACCCGCAAATTATATAAATTTTAGTAATAGTTAATATTTAATTTTAGTAGATTTGTTTTATCAAGAAACAAAAACTTCAATATTATGCTTAAAATTAAAATCCTCATATTAATTTGCTTGTTCGCTGGTAAAGCAGCCGCTTTTTCTGATAGCAGTAAGCAATTCAGGCATGTAAATGTTTCATTTTTGCCTACTTCATATCTTGATGGTAAACATTGGAAAGAATTTAAACTGAAATATTCCTTTAATAAAAAATACATTCCTTCTTTATATGTTGGAATTGGATTTAATAATCGTCATACGAACAAAGGTTATGCGGGTTTTTCACCCGGGGCAGTTTATTTTGAAAATAGATATCAGTATTTAGGAGTTTGTGAAAAGATTTATTCTAAAAATAATTTTTCATGGGATATAAGCCTTTTTATTATGAAGCATAATTATCTCTCCACAGCCGTCACATATGAGTACAAAGAGCCTGCAACTTCCTATTTTATGCAAAGAGGTTCCTATTCGGGATTTACTACCGGATTTGAATATTCGTTTTTTAACAGGTTCGCTGTCGGGATGGGTTTTCGTTTTTTAGTTACTAAAAGTATTAAACAAGAAATCCAGAACAGCGCAAATTTGAATACTTATGATCCGAATATTAATCGTGAATTAATCCCTTTTCATTCAATTGATGGAAAGTCAGGATTCAAAGACTACATTTATCTAAGTTTATCTTTAAAATTATAAAATCAAAAGAATACTATTATCATTTGTTCAGTTAAAAAAAATGACACTAAAAATGAATTTTTTGCCTTCTATCTGCCCAAAAACTTCAACACACTCTCACTAAAAATCTGGTCTTTTTGCTTTTGTGATACATTCTGCATGTCTTCAATAAATTTACCATGTCCTAAATCGCCGAGTGGGAAAGGATAATCCGTTCCGTAACAAATTTTTTCTGAGCCAAACATATCAAGCAAATACCCAAAAGCCTTGTCGTCATGCGTAATACCATCTACCCAAAACTTACCAATGTAATCTGCGGGCTTTCTTACTTCATTCAGGTTCACTAAATCGGGTCTTACCTCCCAACCGTGTGAAATCCTGCCAATTGTAAACGGAAATGATCCGCCTGCATGTGCAAACATCACCCTTAAACCTGGAAATTTATCAAACACACCTCCAAATATCATTGAGCAAATTGCTCTGCTGGTTTCTGCAGGCATTCCTACAAGCCATGGCAACCAGAATTTCTCTATAACATCTTCTCCCATCATCTGCCAGGGATGAATAAACAGACTCATGCTCATCTTTTCCGCGGCTTCATAAAATGGAAACAAAATGGGGTCATCCAGATTCATATTCAAGATATTTGTACCAATCTGCACTCCCGGCAATCCAATATTTTTACAGCGTTCAAGTTCTTTTATCGCCAATTTTACATCTTGCATTGGCAGCGTTCCCAACCCTATAAATCTGTTGGGATGAGTATTTTGCAAGTTTGCAATATGGTCATTTAAAAAAACCGACCAGTCGTGCGTATCAACTCCTTGTGCCCAGTAATTAAACAGCACCGGAATTGTAGAAAGCACCATCATATCCACGCGGTGCTTATCCATATCTTTAATAATCGCCTTCGGATCCCAGCAGTTTTCAGAAACTTCCCTGAAAAACTTACCGTCATCACGCATCATCCGCGCTGTCTTTCTCTCCCTGTCATGATTCAGATAAATAAATCCGCCATAACCGTACTTTTTCTGAAGATTCGGCCAGTCTTCGGGCATTATATGCGCATGACAATCAATTTTCATTTTAAATAAAAGCTATTTTGTTAATCAGATATTCAGGTAAACTTAATCTTTAGTAGTATAACGACTATCAGCTTCCATCACATTACCACAGTTAGTGCAGGTGCGAAGCGTTTCACTGCCATAAAAATGTTTGAAATGGGGCAGAAAATCAGTTTCTATATTATTAAGCTCAAAAAACACTTCGTGAAGCTTGTTGTTACACACATCGCAATACCATGAAAGTCCGTCTGTAAAGCCTTTTCCTGCTCTAACTCTTTCTATAACAAGTCCAATAGATCCTTCACTTCTAACCGGAGAATGTGGTACTTTTGAAGGATGCAGGTACATATCACCTGGTCCTAAAGGTATTTCAACCATCTTTCCATCTTGCTGTGTTTTTACAACTATATTTCCTTCAAGCTGATAAAACAGTTCTTCAGTTTCGTTGTAATGATAGTCTTTGCGGGCATTCGGACCAGCTACAACCATTACTATAAAGTCGGATCCTTCGGGATAAAGATTCTTATTTCCTACCGGCGGTTTCAGAAGATGTCTGTTCTCTTCAATCCATTTGTTCAGGTTAAAAGGGGCTCTGATATCCATAATTGATCAATTTTTTGTCAAACTTAATGATTTACGCTGATATTTAACTGTAACTTTGCATAACTTAATGCAGCCAAAAACCGATATACGCCTTTTAGATAAACAGGAACTTACCAATAAATTTGAAGCAATGGGCGAAAAGCCCTTTCGTGCAAGACAGATTTATGAGTGGTTATGGCAGAAAGCAGCAGTGTCATTTGAAGAAATGACCAATCTTTCAAAAGCCCTTCGTGAAAAACTGGATCTTAACTTCGAAATCAGACCTGTTACAATTGAAACCAAACAGGTAAGCAACGACGGAACCATTAAATGTGCTTTTAAATTGTTTGATGGACGGGTTGTTGAAGGTGTTCTTATTCCTACAGAAAACAGAATGACCGCTTGCGTCTCTTCGCAGGTTGGTTGCAGCTTGAGTTGTAAGTTCTGCGCAACGGGCTTTCTTAAAAGAGAAAGAAACCTCGACCCCGCAGAAATTTATGATCAGGTTGTTTTGATAGACAGACTAGCAAAAGAGCATTACAACATTCCATTATCAAACATAGTTTTTATGGGAATGGGTGAACCACTTCTCAACTACGCAAATGTGATGTCGGGTATTGATAAAATAACTTCGGAAGAAGGTCTTCACATGTCGCCACACCGTATTACAGTTTCAACTGCAGGTATTGCGAAAATGATTAAGAAGATGGCTGATGAAGGTGCGAAATTCAATCTGGCACTATCTCTGCATGCCGCTACCAATGAAAAACGAAGCGCCATTATGCCGATAAACGATACTAACAGTCTTGAAGACCTTGAGGAAGCGTTAAATTACTGGTATAAAAAAACAGGATCACGACCTACTTTCGAGTATGCTGTGATGAATGATACCAATGATGGTATGACTGAAGCAGAAGAACTGGCTAAGTTTGC
>JACMRS010000212.1 GCA_014376345.1 Bacteroidia bacterium
CAGCATGGGAAGGTTGATGGGAAGAATTACAATTGATGATGTTGTTGATTTTATTAAGGAAGAAGCAGATCGTGATTACCAGCTTCAGGCGGGTTTGAGTGAAAATGTGGATTCTACAGATAAAGTACTGGTGCTTTCAAGAGCGCGAATGCCATGGCTGCTGGTTGGTTTACTTGGTGGTTTAGGTAGTTCAGCTTTGGTTAGTCATTTCGAACCCGATCTCAGGCACCTTCCACAAATGGCCTTTTTTATGCCGGTAGTTGCTGCAATGGGCGGAAATGCTGGTGTGCAATCAAGTGCAATTATTGTTCAGGGTCTTGCAAACAATACACTCCAAAGCATGAATATTCTTCCAAAACTCGCTAAAGAGTTTACAGTTGCCCTACTAAATGGTCTCATTTGTTCTGCTATTTTACTTTCCTGGAATATTTTTATTGGTCATCAAAATTTTGATCTAAGCATCACGGTAAGCTTAGCATTGATTACAGTTATTATATTTGCTTCTGTTTTAGGTACTTTAACGCCACTGGTGTTGGAAAAATTTAACATTGACCCGGCTCTTGCAACAGGTCCCTTTATCTCAACAACCAATGATATTATCGGTCTGACTGTTTATTTCAGTCTAGGACGCCTGCTACTTGGAAGCTGGTAATTTATTAGGACATACTGTGCATTAGTTTTTCCCGTTATCCTTATGGTTAACGTAATTTTGCCTTTTGCGCATGAAGCAGCTCAGTCGTATTTTTAAAATCATTGGTATTTTGATGGTTGGATTACTCCTTCTTGTAGGAGGTGTATTGTATTTTCTGAGTGATAAACTTGAAGCATTTGCTATCTCAGAAATCAACAAAAAACTGACTGTTCAGGTTAAAGTAAAAAGTCACAATGTTACCTGGTTCGAAACTTTTCCGAATATCAGTATCAGATTTTCCGGAGTAGAAATTCCTGAATCAACGCCTCTTGCTAATAAACCTTTTCTTGAAGCGCAAAAAGTATATCTTTCTTTCAATATCATCGATGTTTTAAGAGGTAAATATAAAATATCGAAAATATCTATAGCCGATGCTACAGCCCGCATTTATATTAAGAATGACAGCACCAATAATTATTCGGTTTTCAGAAAAACAGGCAAAAATTCATCCTCATCATCGCTTGATCTGAAAAAAATACTGCTGGAAAATTCAAGAGTGGATTTCATGGATTTCAGCTCTTCAATTCATACGGATATATTAGCCGATGAATTAGAAGCATCGGGAAATTTCCAAGAAGAAAAATTTGTAGTGACTGCAGCCGGCAATGGAAAAATCAACCGAATGAAGATAGGGGAGAGCGACTGGCTGGAAGAGAAATATTTTGATATTGAAGGTGGAATTGATGTAAACACAAGTATTAACAGTTATACTTTCGACAATACTGCATTAAAGCTTGGCGATGCATCTTTTATTTTTGCAGGAAATATTCAAAAGCCTGAAAAAGATTGGATAACAAATCTTACTGTCGAGGGAAAAGAAGCCGATCTTTCAACCTTGCTGGCTGTATTACCCGGGAAATATGCAGGTAAAGTAAGGGAATACAGTAGCGAAGGTCAGTTTTATTTTAAAGGTAAAATTAAAGGTAAAGCATCTGCAACTTTAACCCCGTTTATAGATTTTTCATTTGGAATAAAAAATGGAACTATTAAAAATAGTTCTTTTGGAGGAAATCTCTCTCAGGTAAATTTAACGGCATCATTAAATAATAAAAACAACATTTTTTCGCTTTCCGTCGATCCTTTTAACGTTGTGTTAAATAAACAAAGAATTACCGGCAGCCTGCTTTTGAGAGATTTTAATAACCTTTATATTGATGCACATATTAAAGGAAATCCGGATTTAAAAGACCTTGAGGCTTTTATTGGTGTTGAAGGATTAAAACTCCAGGGTCAAAGCAATATTGATCTCAGTTTTGCCGGTTATGTTAATGATTTTAAATCAACTGCCACACTCTTAAATACAAGATTTTCCGGCTCTGTGTCTTTAATTAATGTTAAAGTTGAACGTGAGAGTAATCCATTCGTGTTTTCCGGAGTAAATGGTGCTTTTAATTTTAATAATCTTGAAATAAGTACACCTGGACTCAAAGGAAATATCGGTTCAAATGCA
>JACMRS010000213.1 GCA_014376345.1 Bacteroidia bacterium
GAAAATTCAATGAAAATGAAAAGTGAGAATGGCTATCGCAAATTCTATCTGATGTTAGGATTGTCTTTTATAGCTATGTATTTTACAATGTATCTGAATACTTATTCAATAGACCACGTTTATTTTAGTATGACCCGTTTTTATATGGCTTGTCTTGGTATTTCGGTAATGGGTATAATCATGTTTTTAGTTATGAAAGGCATGTATAATAACAGTAAAAAAAACACAACAATAATTGTAGGCTGTACTTTGCTTTTTACAATAGCTTTAACGCTTGTAAGGGTACAAAAGCCAATCGTCGGCGATGTTTTATACATGAAAGGAATGATTCCACACCACTCAATTGCCATTTTAACAAGTGAAAGAGCGGATATTAAAGACCCTGAAGTGCGACAGCTTGCAGATGGAATTATTGCAACTCAAAAGAAAGAGATTGAAGAAATGAAACAAATGATAAAACGATTAGAGAATGATTAATAAAACTTTAGCTACAATAATATTTTCAATAGTACTGATTTCAAATATCCATGCTCAAAAAGTGGTGCATTATGATTTATATATAAGAGATACAATTGTGAATTATGCCGGAAAAGAAAAACGGGCTATTGCTGTGAATGGGCAAATTCCAATGCCAACTCTTACTTTTACTGAAGGTGAAACAGCAGAAATTTATGTGCACAATGAACTTAACGAAAGTACTTCTCTACATTGGCACGGCGTGTTTTTGCCAAACCAGTATGATGGTGTTCCTAACTTAACGCAAATGCCTATTAAACCTCATACTACACACATTTATCGTTTCGCAATAATACAAAGCGGAACTCATTGGTATCATTCACATTCAGAATTACAAGAACAAATCGGGATGTATGGCAATTTTATCATGAAAAAGAAATCAGATGATCCAAATTTTAGAAAAGGAATTGATGATATTTCGGATGTGCCAATTGTGTTAAGCGAATGGACCAACTATAAACCGGAAAATGTACACCGGATGTTACACAATGCTTCAGATTGGTTTGCTATAAAAAAAGGCACTACACAAAGTTATTCAGAAGCCATAAAAGCCGGACATTTTAAAACTAAAATTAAAAATGAATGGAAACGGATGCTGGCAATGGATGTAAGTGATGTATATTATGATAAAGTATTATTAAATGGGAAAAAAGAAAGTCAGCTTTCACAATTTAAAGCAGGCGATAAAGTAAGATTGCGCATTTCAAACGGTGGTGCTTCGTCTTATTTCTGGCTAACTTATGCCGGTGGTAAAATGACTGTTGTTGCGAATGATGGCAACGATGTTGAGCCTGTAGATGTAGATAGATTAATTGTAGGCGTTTCTGAAACTTATGATGTTATTGTTACTATCCCTGCAGAAAACACTTCGTACGAATTTTTAGCTACAACAGAAGACCGTATCAATTCTACTTCATTATATTTGGGTAGTGGCATAAAGCAACTAACAAGTCCTCTTCCAAAATTAAAATATTTTGAAGGGATGAAGATGATGAACGGCATGATGAAAATGAGCGGCAACCTCGATGATATGGGAATGCAAATGAGTTTGAATCAAATGGATATGAATGTTGTTATGTATCCTGAAATTACAGGTGGTCTTAAAAAGAAGGACATGAAAATGAAAGATATGAAAATGACAGAAGATGATTATAGAAGTAACACTCTTTCAGATATTGTGACATTAAATTATGCTATGTTAAAATCTCCGGTTAAAACTACTTTACCATCAAATGTTACAGTAAAATATTTGCAATTTGTTCTGACAGGTAACATGAATAGGTACGTTTGGAGTTTGGATAATAAAGTAATATCAGAAACAGATAAAATTTTAATTAAAAAATGCGAAAACGTTAAAATTATTATTTACAACAATTCGATGATGAGACATCCAATGCACTTGCATGGCCATGATTTCAGACTGCTAAACGGACAAGGCGAAATGGCACCTTTAAAAAATGTAGTTGATATTATGCCAATGGAAACTGATACTTTAGAATTTAACGCGAATGTTTATGGCGACTGGTTTTTCCATTGCCATATTCTATATCACATGATGAGCGGTATGGGCAGGATATTTAAATATGAAAACCAACCGCCAAATCCTGAAGTGCCAAACCCAAAACTTGCATACAGACGACTGAAAGGAGACGACAGGAAATTTCATTTTATGGCAGAAAATGATATTGCTACAAACGGAAATGATGGTATGTTTATGCTGCAAAATACACGTTGGAGTATTGGTACAGAATGGAGATTAGGATATCACGACCATCATGGTTATGAAACAGAAACACATGTAGGCAGATATATTGGTAAAATGCAATGGTTTATGCCATTCATTGGTTTCGACTGGCGTTATAGAAAGCTTGAAAATCAAGCACAGGAGAAAAATTTATTTGGTCAGATCAATACAAAAGACAGGCGGAATTTAGTGAGTGCCGGATTCAATTATACGCTCCCAATGTTAATGATTTTCCAGGCTGAAGTATTTCATAATGGTGATGTCCGCCTACAAATAATGCGTGAAGACATTCCAATTTCTAAAAGAGTAAGATTTGGTTTTATGGTAAATACTGATAAAGAGTTTATGACTGATCTGCGATATATTTTACGTAAAAATATAAGCGTCAGAACGCATTATGACAGCGATATGGGATTTGGTGTTGGTTTAACTTTGAATTATTGAAAATTTAAGTTTTTGAATAAATTGTGATTTAATTTTTATTCAACCACAACCCTATACAGACTATTTCCTTTATTAGAATATAGTTTTAGAATATAAAATCCTGGAATCACATTTCTGATATCAAGTCCTGCTTTATTAAGTTCAGGAAGATCAATATACTGTCCTGTTGCAGATATCAACTCAGCTTTTTCAATTGAAACATCGGATGGAATGTTATTAATGAAAATAAAATCTGAAGCAGGATTTGGATAAACAGTTATTGAACTCAGTTCATAATTGTTGAAACCTAATGAGGCATCAAGAATATTAATTGTATCAAAATCTTGACCACATTCATTATATGAACGTACTATATAAGTGCCGAACTTAGTGGCATTAAATGTTTGAAACGTGTCTCCTGATAAATAGCCAAACCATTTAAAACGATTCCCTGCATTTCCTGCGTCGAGTTTTGTTAAGAAAGGGGCGGATACTGAAATATCAGGACCGAGATTGACAATAGGATTGGTTTTAAATTTTAATTTAACAGTATCGGAAGTTGTAATACAGGAATTTGATACCTTTACCGAAAAAGTGCCTGAACTCTTTATAGTTCTTTTGGGAAAAGTGCTTCCGTTGTCCCAGAGAATAATATTATTTGAATTGCCTGCAATAAGACTTATAGAATCACAAAACGATCTATCAGGACCTAGATTAACTTTTGAAACTGAAAAAATATTAATTTTAACTGTATCATAAGTTGTTTTGCAACTGTTGAATCCTTTTAAAATATATGTACCACTTTTAGATACTATTAAAGTATCACCAGGTATATATCCTATCCATTCATAAGTTGATGCATCTCCCTTCGCAATCAGAATAATTTTGGCAAGTGAACATAAAGTTGTGTCTTTTCCTGCATAAACTTTAGGAAATAATACTGTGTCTGCAGTAAACGTATCTGTATACTTAAAACACCTGTTAACCGCTTCTAAAATATATCTGCCTGAAGTTTTGATAAGTATTGAAGTATCCATACTTCCTGTGCTCCAAGTATAAGTTGTGCCATTTGTTCTATTTACACTAAAACGGTAACTAAATGGTGGGCAAAGTATAACATGCTCAGCAACAAAATCAGGCTTTGATTCTCTTTCGATTTTCAAAGTGTCCGATTTTGAACCACATACATTTGTTGCTTTAAGTATCAGATTTCCCGTACCATTTGTTGTAAAGGTAGATCCATTTCCCGTCTGGTTTTTTGAAACCCAGCTGTAGGAATAATTTGGCAATACAGTTGTTTTAAAAGTTGCAGTGATTCCTTTAAACTTCTCACATATAAGTGTGTCTTTACCAATAGAAAATATGGGGAGGGTGTTAATTGAAGAAATTTTAATGGTATCATTCAGTACGCAACTACTAGTGGTGACTTTTATGCTGTAAGTTCCTGCTGAATTAATTGTAATACTTCGGGAAGTATCACCAGTACTCCACAAGTATTTTCCTGTAACTAAAGATTGAAGTTTTAATGAGGAAAGATTGCATATTATCGTATCTGGTATGAGAGTAGGTTGGGGTAAAACATTTATTGTTACATCTTCACTCATCAGGTTTCCCCTTGAGTTAGTAGCGGAAACTACAAAATGATAAGGTTCAGTCCTGGCATCGCTGCATGAAGGTGTCCATGAAAATTGTCCTCTGCAAGTTTTACCTGAAAAGGATGATGTAAATTTTCCTTTTTCTATTCCACGATTCCATGTTAAGTAAGCGGTATCACTATTTCTAAGTGTGTCGGCATTAAATGCACTTGCCGGGATTGTCAGCTTTTCGCCAGCATTTATACTCCAACTTTTTTTGACGTTCATTGTCAAAGTAGACATATAATAACCTTGTGTAAGAGAAGTAAATAAATAATCTGCTATAAAAGTGCCGATGATTTTCTTTACCCCGTTAATATTTCTCCATTCAGTAGCCTGCATACAAATTACTGCAACTTCATTGCAATTATTTGGTGTGAAAATGATATCACCATTGACTTTGTTATAGTAAAATCCTCTTGGTGGTTTTGCATTTATTACTGGACCACAGCTAACCGATCCAGGAGTATAAGGACAATATGGTGTTAAAGGATGCGCGCTATCAAACGGATAAGTATATGTTACTATGCTACCTCTGTTATCACGAACCGATATTAATTCGTAAGTCAGAATATCATGATCTATGGTATCCGATACACCATTATTCATGTGAAGAGTAGAACCACATGGGCCGTTTAAGTTAGTTTGAGTAAGAAAAGAAGGACCGGAATTACCAGGCGCAACACACAGATCGAGCATGGATTCATTATAAAAAGTAGATTGAGTAAGTGTGGTTGGTGATGTTCTGCAGCAATCGTAATAAGCAAACCATACCTTGCAGCGATTTTTGAATTTATTAAAATATGATGAGTCAAAATTGACAGTATATTCGAGCGTGTGCTCTTCAATGCCACCATTAACAGAAGCCTGATTCTGAGGATTACAAGGCAATGAATTTTTAACTTTAAAAAGACTGATATCTTTAATTGAGGTTCTTACAGGAGTGACATTTATTTGAAATGAATCATTTCTGATAATCAAGTCTGCCAGGTCTAATGCATCTGTTTTGCAATCACGGTAGAGTTTAATTATAACTGTATATTTCCCTCCTGAAATATGCCTGTAAGTGATACTTGAAGAAATAGGTGAGCTTGAATATACATTCAGACAATTTAAAAATATAAAAGCGCCAACAAGTGTTTTTAGTAGATTTTTTTTCATGGTTTTCATTTTAGTTTTTCAAACTTAAATAAAAATGTTGAGCAGTGATTGTAGAATAACAATTTTTACAATCCCATGATGAGATAATGACTTTGATTTTACAAGCCTTGATTCAATAATAAATTAAATGTTAAAATTAAAAAACAGTTATGCTGTAGAGGATCAGATCCTGTTTACATCAAACTGTTCAAGATAATCTGCAACCCTTCTTACAAAAGCACCACCCAAAGCTCCATCAACTACACGGTGGTCGTAACTGTGACTCAAAAACATCATGTGTCTGATTGCAATAACATCACCGAATTCAGTTTCCATCACTGCAGGTTTCTTTTTAATAGCACCAACTGCAAGTATTGCTACCTGTGGCTGATTAATAATAGGAGTGCCCATTACATTCCCAAATGTACCAACATTGGTCAGAGTAAAAGTTCCACCTTGAATTTCATCAGGCAACAATTTATTTTCTTTTGCTCTTTTAGCAAGGTCGTTTACAGCTTTTGTTAATCCTACAAGGTTTAGTGTATCTGCATTTTTGATTACAGGAACTATAAGGTTACCTGTAGGTAATGCTGCTGCCATACCGATATTGATATTCTTGCGTTTGATGATATTAGTACCATCAACAGCAACATTAATCATAGGGAAATCTTTTATTGCTTTTGCCACTGCTTCAATAAAAATAGGAGTGTAGGTGATTTTTTGACCTTCTCTTTTTTCAAATGCAGCTTTATTTTTTTCGCGCCAGTTAACTATATTAGTAACATCAGCTTCAACAAACGAAGTAACATGGGGAGAAGTAGCCAGACTCATTACCATGTGATCTGCAATTAGCTTGCGCATGCGATCCATTTCTATAATCTCGTCACCAGCCATTGACACAACTTTTGAACCTTCTTTTTTAACCGGAGCCTGATTGGTTTCAGTTTTTTGCTGAACCTGTGGAGTTGGAGCAGATTGCGTTTTGTCCGAAACCTGTTTACGACCACCTTCCAGATAATCCATTATATCTCCTTTAGTAACACGCCCTTCTTTGCCGGTACCGGGAATATTTTCAAGCTCAACCATTCCAATTCCTTCCGTTCTTGCAATATTCAATACTAACGGCGAATAAAATCTGGCTTCACCACTGTTTGAAACAGCAGCTTTAGCATTGTCAACTGCTTGATTTGCAGTTTTAGCTGCGTAAAGTATCGTTTCATCAGGTTGCTCAGTTTTTGGAGCTTGTGCAACAGGTGGAGGGGTAGCAGCTTTAACACCGGCTTCAGAGCCAATTATTGCTATTGCAGAACCCACAGGAACCACATCGCCTTCATTCCAAAGCTTTTTTATAAGCACTCCTTCAAATGTTGAAGGTACTTCAGAATCTACTTTATCTGTTGCAATTTCAACAACAGCTTCATCAAGCTTTATAAGGTCACCCTCATTCTTAAGCCATTTGGTTACTGTTGCTTCTGCTATGCTCTCGCCCATTTTGGGCATTATAAGTTCGTATTGTGCCATATTAAATAAGATACAAAAATGCACTTTTAATTTTATTGAAAAAAGCACTTTTAATAACATAAGTAAATATTAATTTTATCTTTGCTCCATTCAATGCTCAAAAAGGCGCTCTCCATATTGTTAATTGTAGCCATGTCATTCCAATGTACCCTTCAGCTTGGTATAATTACATGGTTTAGCGTTAACAGAGCTTCAATTGCCGAACAGTATTGTGTAAATAAAGACAAACCTGAATTGTGCTGTAAAGGAAAATGCTTTCTTGATAAGCAACTTCAAAAAGCTGAAAACAATAACAATGTTACAAAATCTTTCAGTGAACAAGACATTCCTTTTTTTATAGTTCCGGAAAAAAATTTGCAACAAACTGAATTTGTTTTCATAAATAATATTCCAGTACATGTATTTCCTTTAAGTAGTTCTGGATTCAACGGTGATATTTTCAATCCACCGAAAAGTTTAGTTAGCTGTTAATCTTAACCCAGAGTACTGACAATACTTCAGGGTAAATTTTATGTTTTAACTAATCTTTAATTCTAATTTTAATAAATGAAATTATTTTTTCTGGCCTGGGCTATGCTCATGGCCGTTATCCGGGTAGAAGCCTGTGATATTTGCGGATGTTCGGCAGCAAGTGCCGGACTTGGAATTTTACCGCGCTTCCAAAATCATTTTATCGGATTGCGATATTCATCAAGAGGTTTTTTATCAAAGCACCCGCAATCAATTGCATCACCAGCAAGCGTTTCAACAGGTAACTATTCTACCACAGAATTGTGGGGAAGATGGTATCCGGCAAAACGAATTCAGATTTATGCTTTTGTGCCTTTTCATAGAATTACTGACAAAGAAACCGGTTCTACCACTTCAATAACCAGCGGCATCGGAGACATTTCTCTTTTAACCAATTTTATCATATTAAAAAACGGTGATTCTTCTTGTAAACCATTTAAACATGCACTAATAGCCGGAGCCGGTGTAAAACTACCAACAGGAAATTTTTCCCGTGAAGGAAATCCAAATATGCAAACAGGATCAGGTAGTACAGATTTTTTATTTAATGCTTCTTATACAGTAAGATATAAAAAAATAGGATTAGTTACTGAAGTAAATTATCGTATAAATAATTTGAACGCTGCAGAATACAGATATGGTAATCGCAATACTGTAACTGCTAAATTATTCTATTGGAAGAAAATCAAGAAATTAGTTATTCTCCCTTTTGCTAACTTTACAATAGATCAAAGCAAGCATGATGTTAAAAAACATTTGTACCAAATTCATACCGGAGGAAATGTTTTATATACAGGGTTCGGTGCTGAATGTTATATTCGTAAAATAAGTATTGGAGCAAATATGCAAATTCCCATTTCACAAAACATTGGCAAAGGCTATACAACCACTCAAAAAAAATTCACTTTAACTTTTTTATATAACTTTTAAAACAAAATATTATGAACAAAAAAACCAAAACCCACACTATTATTTCACGAGTAACATTAGTCCTGGCTTTAATTTTCACTGTTGCTTCCTGTAAAAAAGATGACGACCATCACGACCATCCTGCAGACACTACAGATAAAGATGCACCTGTATTGTCAATTAGTTCTCCTGCACCATTACAGATGTACAATAACGGTGATTCTGTTTACATTAAAGGACTGGCAACTGATGTCAGTCTGCATGAAATGACTATCAGAATTACTGACGATGCAGGAGGTACTCAGCTTTTTTATGATGCGCCACTTGTTCATGATCTGGAAACTTATACTATTGATTCTAAGTGGAAATCAAATGTTTCAACACATACAAATGCTACTGTGGTAGTAACAGTAGAAGATCACAATGAGAACGTAACTTCAGATACAGTTCACATTCATATTATGCCATAAAAATTAGTAACAATTTTAAAAAAGCACTGTTAAATTAAACAGTGCTTTTTTTTATGACTCAAGAATTAATCTTCTTAAATTATCCAACGCAATATTTGCAGTTCTGCCAATAATATTGATTCTGTCTCCAGGGAAATGTCTTAATTCTGTTATAGTTTTATCAGCTGATGAAACAGAAATCCAAACTGTTCCCACAGGCTTTTCAGTAGTTCCGCCATCCGGACCTGCAATGCCTGAAATAGCAATAGAATAATCTGTTCCCAGTTTTTTTCTGATGGCCTCACTCATAATAGTTACAACTTCTTCACTAACTGCACCTTTTGTAAGCAATAGTTCTTCCGGAACGCCAAGCTCTATTGTTTTGGCTTCATAAGCATAGCTTACAACCGAACCGGTAAATATTTTACTCGAACCCGGAAGTCTTGTCATCAGATGAGCAAGGTAGCCTCCTGTGCAGCTTTCAGCGAGTGAAAGTGTCTGCTTTTTAGATCTTAAAAGATTTGATACAACTTCCTCCATTGATAGATCTTCTTCTGAAACAATATTTTCCGGAATAAGATCTGTAATCTGTTTAGCATAACTGTCAATTTCAGATTTTATATCCAAATTATCCTGCTGCGAGCCGGTCAATCTAAGTCTTACGATATTCCAGTTAGGCAAATAAGCCAACTTGATATGTTTGGGTAATGAGTCTTCAATACCTTCAATTTTTAAAGCAAGTAAACTTTCAGGTATATTAATTGTAACCAATGTTTTATGATAAAGTGTCGGTTGTTTAAAGCGACTTGTTATTAGTGGCATTGCGACATGCTCAAAAATATTTTTCATTTCATAAGGTACACCGGGCATTGAAATAATGATTTTTCCATCAATTTCAAACCACATGCCAGGAGCTGTTCCCCAATTGTTAATTAATGTTTTACATCCATCAGGAAGCATGGCTTGCTGTCGGTTTGCTTCGATCATCACTCTGCCTCTTTTCGCAAATAACTCTTCAAGTTGTTTTAAAACATCAGCATCTTCACGCCAGCCCATTTTAAAATAAGAAGCAAGTGTCTTTTTGGTTATATCGTCTTTTGTAGGCCCCAGTCCGCCTGTGATAATTATTAATTCTGAACGTTTTAAACAATCTTCAAGTTGATTTACAATTTCAGAAGCATCATCAGAAACAGAATTAATTCTTTTAATTCGGATGCCGGCTCTGTTAAGTGTCTGTCCTAGCCAGGCACTGTTTGTGTCAATTACCTGCCCAATCAAAAGTTCGTCTCCAATGGTTATTATTTCTGCTTGCATCAGTGCAAATTTAAATAAATATAAGTTAGCAGCAGCAGAAGTTATTGCTTCTGCCTAAAAGCGGTAGGATCGATAATTGGCAAATAGGCATTGTGAAGAAAAGTGCCTTTGAATGTAGTAAAAACGATACCTCTCATTGTTGAAATTGAAAGACTGTTTAGGTTATCCATAACAGAATCCGGAATACTTAAGTTGCCATCTGTTGTTGTAATAACCGCATATTCAAAATCATCTGCTTTATAAATAAAACTGGCTGAGATTTCCCCTAAAAGCA
>JACMRS010000214.1 GCA_014376345.1 Bacteroidia bacterium
ACCTATATACCGAATATAATTTTGAAGTTGACAGACTGAAATCTGCTGAAATTACTAATATGCTCCATCCCACTCCGGCTGTTTGTGGTTATCCATTTAATGAAGCATTAGATTTTATCAAAGAAAACGAGGGTTACAACAGAGAATTCTATTCAGGTTATCTCGGACCGGTTTACAACAATGGAGACAGGCAATTATTTGTAAACCTCAGATGTATGAGGATTTATGAAGAAGATATGGTACTTTTTGCAGGTGGTGGAATCAACAAAGGTTCAGATCCGGAAAAAGAGTGGACTGAAACAGAAAACAAAATGAAGACTTTGTTGAATTGCCTATAAATAAAAAGCTCCACAGATGTTATCCGTGGAGCCTTATAAATAACGGCTTTACCGTCAATAAATTACTTGAAATATGTTTTAGACGCTTCGCCTGTTACGATTGATTCTTTAAAAGAATATGCACCGTTTTTTGATTTTACAGCCTTGAAAATCTTAACGAAGTCTTTGCCTTCGCCAGCTGTTTTAAGTGTTGCAACTACCTTCTTTGCCATGTTGTTTAATTCTTAGTATTAAAAATTATTTAATTTCTTTATGAACTGTAACCTTTTTCATGAATGGGTTGAATTTCTTAAGTTCAATCCTTTCAGTTGTGTTCTTCTTGTTTTTTGTGGTGATGTACCTGCTCATACCGGGAATAGTGGTATTTTTTTGCTCGGTGCATTCCAGTATTACCTGGATTCTGTTGCCTTTCTTTGCCATAATAAATTATAATTTACCTTTTTTAATGACCCTGTTAAGGCATTCAGTGATACCTAATTTATTGATTGTACGGATAGCTGAGGTAGAAACTTTAAGGGTTATCCACTCGCCGGTTTCAGGGATGAAAAACCTTTTCTCCTGAAGATTCGGGTAAAACCTACGTTTTGTCTTCCTGTTACTGAAAGAAACGTTGTTTCCCGTCAATGCTTTTTTTCCTGTTAAATCGCAAACTCTTGACATAGTCTATTTTTTTGGGAGTGCAAAGATGATGTTTTTTAATTTAAAATCAAAACTCTACAGGAAAATAATCAATATAAGAGATATTTCGACCTCATTAATTTGAATTTTTCCAACCCTGGAACCCAGCTTTCCCTGATCTGATCAGGTGTCAGGCCAGCTATAATCTGTTTTCTTAAAATATCTGTTCCAGCCAGTTTGTCGAAAAAATCATTGAAAAACCTAGGTTTTTCTTTACTTTCATTGTAAGAAAACACCAGCCAGTTAAGCTCAATCCTGTTTTGACCCCATTTCGTCATTTTGTGATTAGTGAGAATAAAGCCGGTACATTCTAAATTCTTGAATTTAGGTTTTTCTACAACGCCTTTTATACTTACAGGTTTAAAATTCAGATTTCCCCATTTTAATTCGGGCCACCCAAAACTTTCATAAGGTGCGGAAGTTCCATGGCCAATACTTACCGGCGTGCCTTCAAACAAACCCAATGAAGGATAAAGATACAAAGATTGCTGACTTTGAAGATTCGGGGATGGTTTTACAGGCAGAATATATTCAGTATTGTGAGTATAATTAAGCATTTTAACAACAGTCAGGGAGCACTTTTTACCTTTAAGCCAACCTTCACCATTAATCATCTGGGCAAATTCGCCGGTAGTCATTC
>JACMRS010000215.1 GCA_014376345.1 Bacteroidia bacterium
AAGAAAAATGATAACTATGCTGAGTGATTTTCTAAGAGGTACCCTGGTAAAAGATGATTCCTCTCAGCCACTTTTAAAAGATGAACTGGCGCATCTTCAGCTCTATCTTGAAATTGAAAAAGTAAGATTCGGTCACCGGTTAATAATTAATTCAATAATAGATGAAAACACTCTTGAAATGAGTCTGCCATCACTTTTACTTCAACCTGTTTTGGAAAATGCCATTAAGTTTGGATTGTATAATATTACCGGTGAAGTTGTTATTAAACTGGAAAGCGTATTAATTGAAGGAATTCTTAAAATAATAGTAACAAATCCATTTGATGCCGAAACTTCTCAGTCTGCAACCGGAACCGGGTATGGACTCAACTCTATTAGTCGCAGACTTTATCTGATTTCAGGCCGTCAGGATCTTCTGAAAACAGAAGTTTCCGGATCAGATTTTATAACCACCATTCTTATTCCACAGAAAAAATGATCAGGGCATTAATTATTGACGACGAGTCACTGGCAAGATTGCTGGTAGCAGACCATTTAAAGGCGCATTCTGAAATAGAAATTATTGGTGAATGTGCAGATGGATTTGAAGGTGTAAAAGCAATTTCAGCCCTCAAACCTGATTTGATTTTTCTGGATATTCAGATGCCCAGAATTACTGGTTTTGAAATGCTTGAACTTATTGAATCGCCTCCTGCAATTATTTTCACAACAGCTTATGATGAATTTGCACTTAAAGCTTTTGAAGCAGGAGCTTCAGATTATTTATTAAAACCTTTTAGTGCCGAAAGATTTGATAAGGCTATTGAAAAATTTAAGGCAGCATACCATTCAGGTAAAACAAACGACGTTGAAAAGCTGATTTCAGAAAATAACAACCGCAATCCTGAAGAGAGTTCAAGAATTGTGGTAAAAGTAAATAACGCTGTCAGAATTATTCCAATTTCAGAAGTTTTATACTTTGAAGCATTCGATGATTATGTTAAAATTCATACTAAAGAGTCGTGCTTTCTTAAGAAAAAAACATTGGCGTATTATGAAAAAAGTCTTCCGGCTTCAGATTTTATTAGGGTTCACAGGTCTTATATTATTCAGATACCAAAGCTAACAAGAATAGAACAGCCTGAAAAAGACACTCATATTGCTTTACTTACAAATGGTGTAAAAATACCGCTTAGCAGGTCGGGTTATTCAAGACTTAAAGAAACATTGGGCATATAATAAATTCTGTGGGCAAATTAAAAAGGCATTTTAAAAAATTCCGTCCATATTTGCATTAGTTATAAGCCTGAGACAGTGTCAGTATTAAAGAAATTAGCATCTCAAACCGCCATTTACGGACTAAGCAGTATTATTGGAAGGTTCCTCAATTTTTTGTTGGTGCCTTTATATACCAGAGTACTGTTACCAGAAGAATATGGTGTGGTTTCTGTATTTTTAGGATTGGCGGCTTTTTTCAAGATTCTTTTAGTTTATGGAATGGAAACTGCCTTCTTTAATTTCACACGCACCGACCATCCTGATAAAAGTAAAGTATATTCTACAGCCCTTACAGCTGTTGTGTTTACAACAATTTTTTTTACTGTATTCGGATTAATTTTTGCCGATACAGGTGCTGCTGCTGTTGGGTTTTCGGGCATGGGAAATTATGTTACCTGCTGTGTCATTTTCCTGAGTCTTGATGCATTAACAGCTCTGCCATTTTCATTGCTTAGAAAGCAAGAAAGACCTTTGAGATTTGCCACAATTAACATGGTAAACATCACAGTTAATATTGCAGTAAATTTATTTTATTTTTTACTTTGCCCCTGGCTTTTAGCAAAAGGCTACAATCTTAATGGTATTTATGACTCTTCCAAAGTCATACTTTATGTATTTGTTTCTTATGTTGCTGCCAGCGCTGTTACTTTTATTTTATTGTTGCCCGAACTGGCTGATATCAGAAACGGTTTTAACAGCAACCTGCTCAAAAAAATGCTGAAATATGCTTACCCGCTTATTTTCGTTGGTCTGGCAGGCGTAGTCAATGAAACATTCGACAGAGTTTTACTAAAAAAATATTTGCCCTCCGAATTTGCAGAATATGATATCGGTATTTATAGTGCATTTTATAAATTGAGTATTGTAATGACGTTATTTGTTCAGGCTTTCAGGTTTGCAGCCGAGCCTTTTTTCTTTAGCAAGTCGGTAGAAAGTGATGCGAAGCCAGTTTATGCCAATGTTATGACCTTCTTTGTTTATGTGTGTTCAGGAATTTTCCTCATTACCATGCTTTGGGTAAATGAGCTGGCAGATTTGCTCTTTGGTGAAAAATATATTAATGATCCGCGGGGAATGAAAATTGTGCCGATATTGCTTATGGCAAATCTGTGTTTGGGTGTTTATTACAGTTTAAGTATCTGGTACAAACTGAGCAATAAAAACCATATTGGTGCTTTTATGGCAATTGGCGGTGCAATTCTTACTGTTATTATCAATGTTTTTGGTATTCCGGAATATGGTTTTATGGCATCAGCATGGGCAACATTGATTGTTTATGGTTGCATGATGGTGGCCGGTTATCTTATTGGTAAAAGGTTTTATCCTGTGCCTTACAGAGTAGGGTTAATACTGTTAACAATTGCTGTTTCTGTTTGCCTTTGGCAATTTTATGAAATGATTACTCCGGATTTTGGAGTAATTGCAAATTACAGTATCAGGGTATTGGCAGTATTGATTTACTTGTCTTTTGTCTTGTTTTGTGAACGTAAGGCGCTTTCCAGAGCATTAAAAGCTTCTTCTGACTGGTAATTTTAAGCCTTATTTGTTCAAAAATAAATTTCAGTAATGCTGAGGATGGGTTAAATTTGCACAAATTGAAACAAATGCAGCAAATTAATATTAAAAATGAGTCAGCAAATCCGTTGCCGGCTTACCAGACTGCTTTTTCTGCAGGTATGGATCTTTTTGCACATCTGGGAGAAAATGTGGTTCTCAATCCTTTAGAGCGGTCGTTAATTCCAACAGGCTTGTTTATGGAGCTTCCTGAAGGTTTTGAAGCACAGATTAGGCCAAGAAGCGGACTTGCATTAAAACATGGTATTACGGTTTTAAATTCGCCGGGTACCATTGATGCTGATTACAGAGGTGAAATTAAAGTACTTCTTATAAATCTTGGATCTGAACCATTTACAATTGCTTCAGGTGAAAGAATTGCACAAATGATCATTGCAAAGCATGAGACAGTTAAATGGCAGGTTGCTGGTGAGTTGTCTCAAACTGAAAGAGGTGCCGGTGGTTATGGACATACCGGTAAATAAAAAAATAAATTCTAACTAAATAAAGACCTCAACAAAATATAAAAGATGAGAATAATTATTCCAATGGCAGGTATGGGAAAGCGCATGAGGCCCCACACATTAACAGTGCCAAAGCCTTTGCTTCCTGTAGCAGGCAAACCAATCGTTCAAAGGCTGGTAGAAGATATTGCACACGTTTGCAAAGACAAAATTGAAGAAGTAGCATTCGTTATCGGAGATTTCGGTAAAGAAGCTGAAGCGAAACTGATGAAAATTGCTGAAAGTATCGGTGCAAAAGGAACCATTCATTATCAGGATGAAGCTCTTGGAACGGCTCATGCAGTAATGTGTGCCAAAAGTGCTCTTGTAGGTGAAGTGATTGTGGCATTTGCGGATACTCTTTTTACTGCAGAATTCGACTTTGATAAAACCAAAGATGGCATCATCTGGGTGCATAAAGTAGACAATCCAAGTCAGTTCGGCGTAGTTAAAGTGGATACATCAGGCATTATTACAGACTTTATTGAAAAGCCGTCAGAATTTATTTCTGATATGGCCATTATTGGAATCTATTATTTCAAAAGCGGTGAAAATCTGCGTGAAGAGATTCAGTATCTCCTTGATAATGATATTCGCGATAAAGGCGAGTACCAGCTGACCAATGCGTTGGAAAATATGAAGAATAAAGGCATGAAACTTGTACCGGGGCAGGTTGTAGAATGGCTGGATTGTGGCAACAAAGATGCAACAGTGTTTACAAACCAGAGAGTGCTTGAGAATCGCAAACATGAATTTGGTATCAATAAAGAAAATCATCCTGGAGTAACAATTATTGAGCCATGTTTCTTTGGTGAAAATGTTAAAATTGAAGGTGGCAGTATCGGTCCGCATGTTTCTATCGGAGACAATACCACGATTAAAAATTGCGTTATAAGTAATACTATCATTCAGACAAACTGTAATATCCAGAATATGACGCTTTCGAATTCTATGATCGGCAATTTTGTTGTGATGAATGGAAAATCAAACGAATACAGCATAGGAGACTATTCAACACAAAATTAATGTTTGTAAACAATGTATACCGCCCATTTAAAAGCTTTGCTTTTATTGCAGTGTGTGCATTGTTGATATGCAATTTTTCGTGCAAGCCTAAAAATATTGCCGCTAAACCGGTTCCACCACCTACGCAGAGGTCTGCAAGAGGATTTTCGAAATTATTTATAGATGCCTGCCGTGAAAAAAATCTTAATAATTATGATAAAGCTTTAGAGCTTTTTGAGACTTGCAGGAAGCTGAAGCCATCTGA
>JACMRS010000216.1 GCA_014376345.1 Bacteroidia bacterium
AAGATCCTCCGGGTATTTGAACCTCAGAATGTACCATTTACCTTTAAGGCACAATCCAAACTGATATTTAGAAACGGGAGTTACCGGCTCATTGCTCAGTTCAACTTCAAATTCAACTTTTAGCTTTTCAAGAAAAACTATCTTGTCAAAATTATCCATCTTAGTAATAATCCTGTGGAAGGAAGCAATACGCAACTGATTATCCGGAATAAGACAAGAAAGATACCCGCCCTCATTGTCTCTGTATTGTCTGATGTATTTTGCTGCCGCAGCTGAACGGTGGTGTCCATCGGCAATATAGAAATTATCGATTGCCCCAAACTGAAGTGAAAGCGATTCAATTCCGGCTTCATCTTCAATAATCCAGATTTCGTGAGAAGTTAAATTTTCATCAGTAAAATCAATCGGTGCCTGATCTTTAGTATATTCGTTTATCAGTAAATCAACAGATTGTTGCCGGCGGTATGTAAGCAGAACAGGTTCTCCCATAACTCCCGTAATGCGGATATGTTCTACAAGCTGAGCTTCTTTTTCAGTAAGTGTATTCTCGTGAACCTTAATATGCCCTTCAAAATAATCATTTGCAGAAACAGTGGCAATAATACCTGTAAAAGAGGTTTGATCGCTTTTTGTCTGCCTGTATATATAAAATGCGGGCTTTTCGTCCTGGTTTAATACTTTTTGACTGATAAGTTGTTTCAAATAGCTTTTAGCCATTGGAAAATGCTTGTCAGGATTTTTTTCTTCATTAAAATGAAGGTGAGGCTTAATTACATGCAAATAAGTGAATGGATTTTCCTCCAAAGAAGTCAACTGACCTTTGATTGTTGTATCATGAGTACTTGCTGAAACAAGTAATTCCATCCCCGGAGATGGTCTGACTGCTTTAAATGGAAAGATCTTCGGCAAATGTTCAGCTTTTAAAAAACGAAATTATCAGGTCAGACATTTCCTCACCAATCCTTTGCTGAGCCTCTTTTGTAGAAGCACCAATATGGGCCGAAAGCGAAACATTGTCAAGTTTTAAAATATCTTCATAAACAGGAGGCTCTTTTTCGAAAACATCAACACCGGCATAAGCTAGTTTTCCGGACTTTAATGCTTCAACAAGATCCTGTTCATTAACAACACCACCTCTGGCACAGTTAATTATTCCTGAACCATCTTTCATTAAAGCGATCTCATTTTTGCCAATAACAGCTTCTTTCCCACCCGGAACATGAAGTGTTATAAAATCAGATTGCTTAAGAACTTCTTCTTTCGAAACTGTATTAATCGTAAAACTATACTTATCCGATGAAATAGCGGGATGAATAGAAAGCTTAATGTCAGCCTTCTCTAAATAAGGATCAAATGCAACTACATTCATTCCAAGACCAATTGCCATTCTTGCTACTTCCTGACCGATTCTGCCAAAACCAAGAATACCTAAAGTTTTACTTTTTAGTTCTGTGCCATTAGCTGCCAGTTTTTTAAGTTCGTTAAATTTAGCATTGCCTTCTGCCGGCATAATCCTGTTTGAAACCTGAAGCATTCTGCAAACTGAAAACAAATGTGCAAATACCAGTTCCGCAACAGAAGTTGAAGAAGCCGAAGGTGTATTAATTACTTTAATGTTTTTTTCTGCAGCATGAACCAAATCAACATTATCAAGTCCTACACCTGCCCTGCCAACCAATTTAAGGTTTGAGCCTGCATCAAGTATTTCCTTATTAACTTTAGTAGCACTTCTAACTAATAACACATCATAATCATGAAGTTTAGAAGGTAAATCTGCTTGTTCAATTCTATTGGTATCTACGATAAAGCCTTGCGATTCAAGCTTTACTTTACCGGCTTTATCGATGCCATCATTGGCTAATATTCTTATTGACATTTTATTATTTATTAAAATTACGCATTACATCCACTAAAACCTGAACACTTTCCAAAGGTAAAGCATTGTACATGCTGGCTCTGTAACCACCTGCAGATCTATGACCTTTAATTCCTGAAATACCTGCTGCTTTCCATGCTGAATTGAATTTTTCTTCCAAAGTTTCATCTTCCAGAACAAAACAAGCATTCATATTTGAACGGTCCTCAACCGCCACTGAACCTCTGAATAAAGGATTGCTGTCAATTTCAGCATAAAGTAATGCAGCTCTTTCTTCAGATTTTCTCTGCATTTCTTTAACACCACCAACCTTTTTAATGTATTTTAGGTTTTGTAGCATAGAGAAAATTGAAATTACCGGAGGTGTATTAAACATTGATTCTTTTTCGATGTGAAGCGCGTAGTTCATAATACTTGGTATTTTGCGGGAAACTTTTCCGAGGATATCTTTTTTAATAATAACTACGGTCACTCCTGCAGGACCCATATTTTTCTGTGCGCCGGCATAAATAAGGCTGAATTTAGAAGCATCTACTTCCCTGCTTAAAATATCTGAACTCATGTCACAAACCAATGGCACCGGGCTGTCCGGGAAACTTTTCATCTGAGTTCCGTAAATTGTGTTGTTACTTGTGCAATGAAAATAATCAACATCCGATGGAATCTCATAACCTTTAGGGATGTAAGAATAATTTTTGTCTTCAGAACTTCCTATGACATTAATTTCACCAAAAGCTTTTGCTTCTTTAATAGCGTTTGCAGCCCAAACACCGGTTTTAGTATAAGCAGCCTTTGTTTCAAGTAGGTTGTAAGCCAACATTAAAAACTGCATACTTGCACCTCCTCCAAGAAATATAACTTCATAACCTTCAGGAAGGTTCATCAGTTCTTTAATAATTGCCTGAGTTTCTTCAACAACAGCAACAAATTCTTTACTTCTGTGAGAAACTTCAAGAATAGAAAGTCCGGTACCCGCAAAATCACGTATACCTTCAATAGTAGCTTCTACAACTTCGCGTGGAAGAATTGAAGGGCCGGCTGAAAAATTATGAACTTTAGTCATTATATTTGATGTGATAAATTTACGCTGCGAAAATAACCTATAATTGAAATTTAAAAAGAAAAATAATTGCACATTATCCGAATAAAATGAAATATTTAAAAGCCATACTAATTATAGTCTGTTTTTCCGGAATAATATCAGTCCGTGCGCAGGTTGATGATGACGATGTAAACGACCGTATAGAAAGAAACCGTAGAATTTCAGATTCGATTAACGGACCCAACAAGCTGAGCAATATAAAGGACAGATTATCTTATGGCGGTTACGGCGGACTAGTAATTGGAACTGTAACAAACATCAGTGTAGCGCCTACAATAGGTTATAAACTTACCACAAAAAACACTTTAGGCATAGGGGCCAATTATGTATATTATTCTGATCGCCGTTATACACCTACATATTCTACCAGTATTTATGGTGGAAATTTATTTGACAGGCAATTTGTAACTGATCAGATATTTTTGCATGTAGAGCATCAGGTTCTTAATTACGAAGATGGAACCGGCCACAGAGGCTGGAATAGTTACACATTAGCCGGTGGAGGTTATGCACCTTCTCAGGGAGTTTACATTGCAATACTTTATATAGTAGATCAGCCTGCACAAGGTATTTATGGACCGGTACCATTAATAATCAGGTTTGGCTTTATGTTTTAAATTATAAATTAATGAATATTTTAAAAGACAAAAATATTGCTGTAAAAAACGGCAAAGGATTTAAATTATCTAAATTCGATACAGCTTACAAAGATGGTTATCATTCAGAGGAGAAAATAAAAAACGACCTTGAGAATTATAAAAATAAAATTGAAAAGTTGCAAAACAAACTTTTTGCTTCAGGCTCGCATTCTTTGCTGATTGTTTTGCAAGCTATGGATGCTGCAGGGAAAGACAGTCTTATAAAACATGTTATGTCGGGCATTAATCCGCAAGGATGTGAGGTGACACGTTTTGAAAAGCCAAGTAACGAAGAAGTGGCGCATGATTTTTTATGGAGAGCAGTAAAAGCACTTCCCGAAAAAGGTCATATTGGTATTTTTAACCGCTCGTATTATGAGGAGGTTTTAGTTGCAAAGGTTCATCCTGAACTTTTATTAAGACAAAAGCTTCCGGATATTAATACCGAGAAGGATGCAAATGATAAATTCTGGGAGCACCGTTACGCTTCAATCTGCGATATGGAAAGGCATCTTGTCAATAACGGGACTGTTATTATCAAGGTTTTTCTGAATATGAGTAAAGCTGAGCAGAAAAATAGATTTATGGAGCGTATTGAAGATCCTGAAAAGCATTGGAAATTTAGTTATGACGACCTTACAGAAAGAAAATTGTGGGGGAAATACATGAAAGCTTATGATACCATGATTTCTAAAACTGCAACAGATTACGCACCATGGTATATAATACCGGCAGACGATCAATGGGTAAGCAGAATAATGGTATGTGAAATCCTTCTAAAAGCACTCGAAAACCTTGATGTCTGTTATCCTGTTGTCAGTCGCGATGATGGAGAGCTGCTGAAAAAAGGCAAAGCTGAGTTGGAGGCAGAGTGAGGAATTGCTGATTTCTGATTTTTTGATTTCTGATTTAGGGATTTGAGAATTTGTGATTTGTGAATTAATGTAGGGGCACACGGCAGTGTGACCATTGCGGGGATTTATGATTGTTCTTGGGGTGCTGCCCCAGGTTGAGATGTGGGAAGAATTTCTGATTTCTGATTTTTTGATTTCTGATTTTAAGAATGAAGGGTCACACTGCAGTGTTTCCAATTCTGGAATTTATACACTTCAGCATAGGGATGATTTAAGATTTGTGATTTTGTAGAGACGCGTTTTAACGCGTCTCTTTTATGTGAGAATGATGATTTGTAATTTCGCAGATTGTCATTTTAAGCAAAATTCTGTCAACGGTATTCCGTTGAAACAGTCTTGGCTGAGCCGAGAGCAGTGAAGAATCTACTTACCAATCATATTTAGATTTGT
>JACMRS010000217.1 GCA_014376345.1 Bacteroidia bacterium
AGATATTTATAACCACACCACACCGCAAAATCCACATCCCATTCATGCAATTTCAACCTCACATTGCCTGCGGCATGTGCGAGGTCGAAACCTACAACTGCGCCCACTTTTTTACCAGCCTTGGTTATTTCGGGAATATTAAAATACTGACCGGTATAATATTGAACGCCACTGAACATACAAAGTGCAAGGCTGTCGCCAAGCTCCTCAATTTTCGCAAGAATATCTTCTGTTCTTAAAGTATCTTCACCTTCGCGTGGACTGATTTCAACCACAGCATCTTCATAATCATAGCCATGAAATTTAGCCTGTGATTCCATCGCATACTGGTCGCTCGGGAAAGCGCCGCTTTCCATTAAAATTTTATATCTCTTTCCTTCAGGCCTGTAAAAACTAACCATCATCAAATGCAGATTGACAGTCAGATTATTCATAATAACAACTTCCGATGGTTTGGCTCCTACTATTTCTGCAGCTTTTTCATTGAGGAATTTGTGGTAATGCATCCACGGTTTTGATCCTTTAAAATGGCCTTCAACTCCCAGATCTTTCCAGTTGTTAAGTTCATCCTGAATAGCCTGTAAAGCCGATTGAGGCTGCAAACCAAGAGAATTTCCTGTAAAATATACCATTTGCTTTCCTTCATGTAAAGGGATATAAAATTTCTCTCTGAAAGAAGCCAGCTTATCCTTAGAATCCATTTCAGAAGCAAATGCTTCCGTATTAAAAAATTGCATGCTGCAAAGAAAACACAATTTTACTTATGCTGCCACAAATACTCGTTACCACTTTTACTTATTACCGAATCAGCAACACTATAATTTTCATGATACCATTCATCAGCATCAGCTGCATAGGTGAATTCAGTAAATTTATTTTTAGTGATAATAAATTCAGGAGGATCTGTTCTTAGTTGATTCAGCATTGCAATGGCCTTGTCTCGCCCTGTCCCTTCAGCAGTTGCAATCCTGAAAAAGAAATGTGAAGCATCAGGAAATTTTACATTGGATATCATTCCGGTGCGAACATAATAACTGCAAAGTTCAGGGTTTTCTACAAATAGCTTTATGTTAGAACCGGGTACTGCTTTTATTTTATTTACAATCGAATTCTCAATGTATGCAGGTTTATTAAAGGAAATATCTAAAAAGGTGGGTTTATTAGTATGATTGTATAAAAATAATATTATAGTTAAAGCAGCAATCCCATCTGTAGTTCTATGCAAATGGACTAAAAAAACGTTTCGGAAAATATATTTCAGAAAATGGTAAAATCCAAGCATTCCAAATCCTGCACAAAGTGTCATTGAAAACAAAGGCTGCAGATAATAATGCGCAAATTTGAAATTTGAAAATGATGCGGCAATTAAATCTGCCACAAACCATAATGTTACCATCAATGGCAAATATTGATATCGCCTGTTTTGTGATGGAATAAATGAATAAATAACACCTGCAATTAATGACATCAGGTAAAGCACTCTGTTGGGCTGATCGTAATAAGAAATAGTATAAAAATGAACAATATTTTCTTTTATTTTTTCAAATACTGATAAGTGACTACTTTCGAATTTGCTGTAAGCAATATTGTATTCGAGATAATTAAGA
Source organism: Bacteroidia bacterium (assembly GCA_014376345.1). GTDB lineage: Bacteria > Bacteroidota > Bacteroidia > NS11-12g > UBA955 > JACMRS01. The sequence goes on from JACMRS010000217.1 coordinate 1,608, forward strand.
AATCCTCCAAAATTTCCTTTAATACCAAGCTGGAAAATCATAAAAGCTGAAATAAGAAAATAGCCGCCGATCAAAAATAATTTAGGTCTTTTTCCTTTATTCCACAAAAGATAAATCTGGTAGCCGGTAATAACAATTAATGGTAAAAAATAAGGTTCTTTTATCCAGATACTAAAACCTGCAACCATGCCTGATATAAGGTAAATCACATTATTTTGTTTTTCTTCATTGTAAAGAAAAACAGCAAATCCTGAAAGGAGGAAAACTGTTGCAAATTCTTCAGTAAAATTACCTGTTCCATAAATAAACTGACTATAATAAAGCGAAGTATAAACCAAGGTTCCGCCAACTGAAACAATGGAGTTTTTAGTAAGTTTTTTAAATATAGCAAAAGCTACCAGCCCGTTTATAAATGCAAAGAAAACTGAAAGCCATTTAATAGAAATAATACTTTCAGAAAAGTATAGGGCAATTTCATTTAATATAAAAATACCCGGAGGTTTTGAGTCAAACACATCCACATAAAGCAATTTTCCATGTTTAATATGTAAAGCAATAGCTGAAAATGCACCGGGGTCGGTACTTACAGGAAATACAGGAATAAAAAGGCATTTCGAAACAGCATACAATCCTGCAAGCAACAAACAGAAATAAAAGAAAAGTGTTTTATTGGATGAAGATTTCAATTCCATTAATTGGAATTAAGTATAAAAATCAATCCTTGTAAACCATCACGAAGTCCCTGAAAATATCGTCCCTTCTTAAACTCGGGGATCATCTCAGTTTTGATAATATCTGTGCTTTCAGCATTTGTTAAATAGGCTTTATGGCCAGATCCAACTTCTATAACAGTGCCTCTGTCATTTATTGATACCATCACCATAATACTTTTATTGCCATTGTATTTCCACAAGTTCCATTCCTGATACAATTCTGCAGCGGCATCTTCAATGACTTTACCTGAAAGTGTATTAATAATAACAAGTGATATCTGATTTTTACGGCTGTCATATTGAACAGCAATCATACTGTCAAGTGTTTTTTTCTGAGAATTTGTCAGGATATTTGCATAATCATTTACCCAGCTTGTTGGTGCTGAGGGAATAATAGATGGCCACGTTTTTACTGCTGTGTAATAGGGCACACTGGGATAAGTGATTAATACTTTTGTGTGTGTTACAATTGTATCGAATGTGGTATAATGAATTGTATCTGTCCAAACTCCTTTATCATTGATATAACCTTTGTGTTTTTTCTGTTTACAAGAAGTGTGAAATGTTAATGCTGCAAAGGAAAACAGCATGGTGATAATCATTAATTTTTTCATCACATCAGCTCTATTAAAACCTGATTCTTATCTACTGCTTGCTTTTCACCTACTGCAATGGATTTTACAACACCTTCACCCGGACTTTTAATAATATTTTCCATTTTCATTGCTTCAAGAATCAGCAAAGGATCACCTTTTTTAATGGTATCACCCGGCTTCACTTTAATGCTGAGTACCAGTCCTGGCATCGGAGCTTTAATGTCATTTACTTTATTGGTGAGCATTTTATCAAGGCCCATGCTGTGCAGAAGCTGATCGTATCGGTCTTTAATTCCTACTTCGTGAAGTTTTCCATTTATTTTCAACCAGAAAGTTTTTGTTTCCGGATCGTGTTTAATGAGCCAGATGTCAAAACTTTTATTATCGAGAAGCAAGTGAAAGTGCCTTCCCGGCTCAGATACGATCATATCAAATGAACTAGCTTCGTCGCCAAAGAATACCTGATCTTCGTTGAACTTAATGTCAACCGGATTTTTTTGATTTACAGATGCCTGGTACATAAAGGGTCAAAATTCAATATTATTAAGCAGATAAAAAAACTTTATTCTCCTGCTACTACTATTTTTTCACGATTAACTGTTCCATTTTGCATTTGCAACTCAATGGTATAGATTCCTGAAGCAAGTCCTTTTACTGAAACAACAATTTCTTTAGAGCTGTATATTTTATCAAAAACTTTTTTGCCAGTCACATCAAATAATGATACAGTTTTAACGTCGTTGTTTTCTGACAAGATGTATAAATTACTGACAGCAGGATTTGGATAAATTTTGAATCCTCCAGCGTCATTAGCTGTTATGCCGGTATTGTCCGAAATTGTGAAAGTTTCTTCAATAGTGTCATTCTGTCTCAGCTGATCTCCGGTAGTTGTTACTGTAAGTAATGTTCTATAGTTGCCCGGAGTAGAAGTACTAAATGTGCTGTCAAAATAAACAGTTAAAGTCTGACCGGCATTAATAGCTTTGATTTTTGAACTTGAATATACAAGTGAACCATTGCCTTTATTATATATTTTTAATTTTACAGTTGCTGAATCCTCAGAATCTAGACCGTTATTTTTTATTACTGCTTTTGGAGCTATTATTCCTGTATTGCTTTTTATTGTTGCTGTGTTTGCAGGGTAAAGCATATTTACGGCTGCAATATCAGTGCGGATTATAGATACAAATGTGCTTTTGAATGTGTCATTGAGAATTTGCTGATCAGTGGGAAGTTTAGTAAAAACTATAATTGAGTAAATTCCTTTTTTAGTGGCACTGAAATTCTGATTAAATGTAATCAGTGCAGTGCCTCCTTTTTCAAGAATAGTATCATGAGACTCAAAATAAACAATAGTTCCCAAAGGATCTTTTATAATAACGTAAACCGGAAAAGGGGTGTTTTCATCTGAAAGTCCAACATTTTTGATGCCGGCTGCCGGATTGAAGACTTGATTATAGGTAATCACAGTATCAGGAACGGAAATATAATAAGGCAGTACATCATGAGATTTTACAATATTGTAAAAAAGTTTAAGTGTGTCATTTGATTTAACGAAATCGTTAAAAAGAGTAGTGTAAACAACAACTGAATAAACAACTTCTTTAGAAGGTTTAAAATCATCAAATGTAACAGTTGTTGATGTTCCTGAATCCAGAGTAATATTTTTCACAGAAAAATAAACTTTAGATGCTCCTGCATAAATATCGTAATGTACATCAAAAGGAGTAAGCTGAGAATTGAAACCATTATTGCGGATAACTGCCTGTGGTTTAAATACCATATTAAGTTCCAGAGCACTTGTATCTGAAGGTATTATTGAAACCGGCTGAACATCATCAGGAACGCCAACTGCAAATATTGATGAAAGCGTGTCATTTTTTCTGTCCTGATCACCTGGTAATCTACTGATCACTTTCATTGAATAATAACCTTTTATGTTAGGCACAAAAGTTTTAGCAAATGAAATTGAATTCGGACTGCCCATGTAGCTTGCAATTTTCACACTGTCAGAATATACTTTTACATTGTTTTTATAAATATAACAAACAACTGTAAAGGGCGTTGGCTGATTTTCCTGCCCTGCATTGGATACTGTGGCCATCGGCGCAATGGTGATCAGAGAAGGTGTGACGCTACTGCCAGGTGCAGGATAATTAATAGCAGTAACTGCTACATCATTACTGCGGATAAATGAAAAATCTGCCCTTGTAGTATCGTTGCTTCTGTCGGTATCTATGTTAAGTGTTGTGAAAGCTATGAAATGGTAATTCCCTGTTTTCGAAGGTGAAAAAAGTTTGAAACTCATCAACGAACTGGCTAAAGAACCAAGACTGATACTTTTACTATCAGAATAAATAAGGGTATTAGTTGCATCATAAATCATTGCTTTTACAACAAAGGGTCCTTGCTTGTCTACGCCGAAATTGTTCACACTTACTACCGGGTAAATTGTGTCTATGCCAATTTCGTAACTTGCTCCGCGCGATGGCTCAAATAGAGTGGTTAAACCCACATCTTTATACAAAGCAACAAAAATATTGTATTTAAGAGTGTCATTGTCTTTAACCTGATCATTGGCAAGCCTTGTAATTACTTCCACCTGATAATTTCCCGGCTGGGTTGGTTTAAATGTAGTATCAAATGTGATTTGATGTTTTCTGCCTGAAGATAGTGTGTCTTTTTTAGTACTGGTATAAATAATATTATTGTACTGGCGAATCCTTAGAGTAACATCAAATGGTACTTTCTGATCATTTGATCCATAATTGTAGATAGTAGCTTTTGGAGCAGTAGCTTTAAATCCTGCAAGTTTGATAGTATCTTTCGGTGAGTCGTAACTAAAAGGGGCAACATCATTTTGAGCTTGAATTCTGGGTTCTATCAAAAATTTATAAGGAGCATCGGGTGCAAAATCTGCCCATGATGTATTGCCAGAAGGCGCAGTATAAAAGAAAGTATTGCTTCTTACAGGTTCCTCTATCTGATATCCAAAGGCTACATTGCTAAGCATAATCTGTCTAACACCGACATAAAAATTTCCACTAACCTTAACAGGTGGATAAACGGGAGTAAGGAATGTTGCTTTTGAAACAAGTGAATCTGAAGTCCAGATATTCGTTCCGGGAGAACCGTTGACGCCATCTGCTTTCCAGATTCCCAATTTGAAATTATTACCGGAAACGCCGAAATTGACAGTAATCTGGTTGATGGATTTTAATGAATCAGAGTAAAATCTCGCTACAAAATCTCCTGTAGTGCCATTAAATCCTATTCCTCCCGGGGAAGGTGGCAATGAAATGTCTCTGTAAGAATAGATGTTATCTGTAGCCAGGCGCAATGACTGAAGTCTGTTATTGCTGTCATTGTCATCTTTAAAAATTCTCACTTCAAGAGTGTCAAGTCCTGTTTTTTTAATTTTGAATATTGGCAGTGTGTAGAGTTTTTCCTCGCCTCTTGCCAGTGAAATATAAAATGAATCAATGTATTTATTGGCACCCTTACTGATAATATAAGTTTTCAGACCGGCTAAATTTTGCTTGCCGTCGTTTCGGAAAAGTGCTTTAATAGTATCAGGATTTCCAAGAGGTACAGGAATTTTACCTAGACTGTAAATTTTAATTACAGTAGCATCAGTATTGACTCTTGGGAATCCAATTCTCAATTGTGGATGCCTTTCGCTGCTTTGGTTAGTGGTGTCAGGAAGAGGAAGGATTCCGCTAAAAAATTTGGTTTGATTAACTGCGTAAGCAGAAACATAAGTTGAATTATCATAATTCCAGTAAATATTATCAGACTGAGAATTGTTTTGGGTATATTCAATCAGTATTTCAAGATTTTTACCAAGTAAAGTATCATAAACAAAAGGAGTAGAGAGATAAAACCGTCTCCAGCCTTCTTGTGAGCCAATATCGGAAACAGGATCTTTACTGTATGTTTTTTTCATACCTGTACTTTTGCTTTCGTTAACCCAGTTAATGTTTCCTGCGCCAAAATCAGTTTTAACAGTTGTACGCAAAAAAATTTGCATTGTTGCGCTTCCACTAAGCCCGATTCCATTGCCATTTCTGTGAAATTCTAAAAATGAAATAGTGTCACCTTGTACAAGTTTCTTCAATAAACTTGCCGGATAAATATAAGCAAATCTGCTGCATGAGGAAGTAAGCGTAGAAGTATTTGCAGGTCCGAAGAAGTTAGAATTTGTAAAAGTACCGCTACCTATGGTTAGTGATTGCGAACTACTTTCACGGGCAACTATTAAAATGCATGTAAGTATGAGTAGTCGGAATATATTCATGTGTCAAAATTTTTATAAAGATAAGTAAAATATTTTTACGTGCAAAACAACCTTTATTTTCAGCACTTTTAGCCCCTGTTTCTGAATAAATATTAAAAATATTTTTGAAATGAAAATAATTGGTGTGAGATTGCAGCAATTTTTTAATTTTATGAAGATAGAAAAAAATAAAGTCGTGTCGCTTTCTTACGAGTTAAAGCTTGATAATGGTGACATTGCAGATACAGCAACGCAAGAACAACCATTTGTTTTTATACAGGGAATTGGTCAGACATTGCCTGATTTTGATTCAGGATTGAATGGCTTGAAAGAAGGTGATTCCTTTAAATTTGATATTGAAGCTGCAAATGCTTACGGTTTGTCATCAGATGATTTTAAGGTTTCTGTTCCTAAAGATGTTTTTGCAGGAAGCGAAGAAAATGAAGTTCCGGATGATTTGTTAACTGTTGGAAACATGATTCCAATGCAGGATAATCAGGGTAACCATTTGAATGGTATTGTTTTAAGTGTTGAAGAAGACACAGTAAAACTTGATTTCAACCATCCTTTGGCAGATCAGAACCTGCATTTTTCTGGAAAAATTATTTCAGTAAGGGAAGCCACAGAAGAAGAACTGGCCCATGGTCACGTTCACGGCGAAGGCGGGCACCACCACTAGGGATTTCTGATTTCTGATTTAGGATTTAGGATTTTAGATTTGTGATTTGAGATTTCTGATTTCAGGATTTGTGTCATTTTGAGCAAGATTCTGTTAACGGTATTCCGTTATCACAGAATGCAGGGAAGAATCTCCTTTAGCAGATATCTTGTAATTCGTGATTTCAGGATTTGAGATTTCGGATGGTTATTTTGAACTTAATAACCGAAAAGAGGCTTGTAGGGGCACACGGCAGTGTGTCCACATGTTAATGAACTGGCATGTAAATTTCAACATTCTATTGAAATCAAAACCCTCTCCAAAGGAGAGGGCAGGGTGAGGCCTTTTTCCTCAACCGCCAAAAAGCCCTGAAAGTCCGGGCATCATTGATCCCGCAAGGTCTTTCATTTCTGACTCGCCGGCTGCAGCAGCAGATTCAAGCGTTCTGTTAATCAATACACAAAGCTGATCTTCAAGCATTTCTCTGTCCAAAAGAGCCTGATCTGTTAAAGTAATATTCTTAACAGCCCTGTCTGCTGTGCATGTTACT